>NZ_JADKPY010000015.1:0-8524 GCF_015351505.1 Acinetobacter sp. SK-43 | reverse complement strand
CTAAAATTTTATATATAAATTCATTAAGATTTCATTATGGGCAGTAACGGCAGAAGTTAATGTCATTTGTAGGCAAGCTTTTTAAGTTCAACTAGATACCGACTTATTACACGATTAACGGCATGCATCATTACACGCATTGAAGCTTCATCATCTCCAAATTGCATTAGCACAACCTGACTCATCGAAGGTGGACGAGGCTTGCGATTTTCAGTCATAAACTCTTTAAAACGTTTAACCATGCTGCATCTCTCAGAGTTTCTTAACAATAGAATTAAATTCTAATACACATAATCTCTTTATAGAAATCACATTTTCGCTCGAACCGAGTCAACAAAATGTAGCACTGTGGCCAAGCCACTAATAGTTTGAATCTGCTCAATTGGAACTCCTTTGGTCGCTTCATTATAGGAATTCATGAAGTAGTGAATCCATTCTGAATCTCCACCACTGAGTACATATACTGCACGATAAATATCAATAAGCAATATGGCCAGTTCTCCTTGCTTAGTCGCAGGGTCGAGTTCGGGATTGGCTTTAAAACTACTGATAGTGTCACAATGCACCCCAATCACAGATGCAAGCTGTGCCTCTTTCAGGCCAAGCTGATCCGCAGTGTTAAGCAAGGATTTTGCTAACACTACTTTAGACTCTACATTAGATTGGGTAACATTTGTCTTCATAAGCTTCAATAAGATTAACTAAAATTTCCATTTCCTCAGCTTCAGGCGTTCCTTCATCTGCCTAAAAGATATTTTCTAAGCGAATAAAAGCATTCGTAAGATCATCATCACTTCTAATTGGTTTAATATCCATAGATATTTCCTCATTCTCATCGTGTCCTCCAATTCCTAAAATCCAGAAACAGGAGCGTAGACATCAATTTTGATTACTTTATTGCTAGTCTGGTTCATCTATTATTACGTTGCCTTTTGCAAAGCAACCTTGACCAATTCAATCAGAACTTTTTTTACTCATCGGCTCATTTAGTTTAGCAATACTTAGCCCATACTTATAGGCGTTGTACTGCCACACTACGAACTGCTCCAACAACAAAGCGTTCTCTTTTTCCAGTCTGGCATTCTTAACCTCCAAAGCTTCAATTTTAGTTTGAGCAATTTTTAAACTAGCAGGTAGTTTCTGTGTTGTATTGCTCTTAACCTTTGACACTTGTGGTTTTTTGCATTGATCATAGGCAGTCTTAATACGCACATATTTCTGTAAAGTTTGACGAGTTGGTGCAGGCACAAGTTCGAGCTGTAGCTCAATGGCCTGACATAGCCGCTCCCAAGTCAATTTCTGATCTAAAGGCCAATAATCAAGAAGCTCAACTATATTCTCGATGTCTTTATCGGTTAAATGCTGTGCCATATCAAATCCATAAATCCATTTGCAATGCAGGACTGAGCAAATGTGGTTCATCCTCTATCTTTTTCCGTTGAGTATTCTCAATAACGGGGATACGTTTACGACCTGCTTTTTGATACGCTAAATCGAGATGTGTAACATCTTCAGAAAGAGGCAGACTCAAAGGTGTTCCATCGGGAATGTTTGGATCATCCATTAGAGTAATCATCTGTTCACAACGTTTAATTGTAAGCTCTCTAGTTTGCAACCAAACCGTTGCACCAGTAACATTTTTACTAACAGCCTCCTTATCCTTTGCCCATAAGATTTTTTCTTTTCTAAGTCGATCTTGAAGCCGTTTTTTCTTTTCTTCATCCCCCTTAATACAGACATGTTCCGTACAATTAAGACAATTTCTATACTTTAGGCAGGGTTCATCAATATAAGAATGTGTACAAAATCCAAACTCGGTAGTGTGCATAGACAATGTTGTTTTGGTATTTAGCTCTTGTAGAGTTCGAGGTGTAGCTATTTGGAATGTAAATGTACTATCAGTATTTACTGTACCAACCTCATTTTTCTGCATCTCAATTAAGCTAAAATTACGATCTTCAACCGAAGTATGGTCATATACTCGATTTTGCTTCATATCAGCCCGCCCTGACCATTTAGCGAGTAACATGCTATCCATTCCATTGGTATTTGCTATCGTATTGAGAAGATGCCTAAATTGATGTGTAGTCACACTGTAGTCACCATATCCCCATCGTTGGAAAATGGATTGAACATTTCCTAACTCATCACGTCCTATCTTCTTTTTTTTGGTGGGAGATAAGTCTTCATTTAAAGTATCAATATGTGGCATCCATAGCTCAGTAGTTACTGTTGGCTTTTGGGTATGAAATTGATTTGCAAAGCAACAGAAAAGCGCTTCAGACCATTTTATTTCTATGCCAGCACCCACTTGAAACGGTACATATGGGAAGCCTTCAGGTAAGCGACTTCTTATCAATTCATTCAAATCATTCAAACTATATATATTATTCTTTCTTTCTAAACCTCTTACTGCCAAGAATTGATTGCCTGAAGTTCTAGCTGTTGTTGTATCCGAATAATTTGACTCATCAAAACCTAGCGCTTGCAATACTTGTTTTTTTGTTAACAATTGCTCATCAGAGACTTCTGGACATAATTCATGTCGAGGAAACTTATCACTATTTTCTAACAGAGATGCAAATAGTCTTGCTTTTTCAGAAATTTTTTTCAATCGTTTAATTGCTAATTGAACAGTTGGGATCATGGCACTTGGAATGTATTTAATGTCATGCCCATAATTTTTCTGAGCATACCACCTAATACCTAATACTTTCTCTATATTGGAATCATCTGCTATAAGCCCTAAACTGCTCTTAGAAAGCGTTTGGACTTCTTCCTCATGGATACAATTATGCTTTAAGAAAAATAGCTCTGATGCTCGTTCAGGCGCAGCTAGAAGCAAACTCACAGCACTGGTGACAAAAATATCTCTATCTGACAGTTCTGAATCTTTCCGCGAGAAAATATCAGCTAATGCAAAAATCGCATCCTCATCAGGAAGTTTAGAAGCTCGATGTTCCTCTGACTCTGCATCTAACACAATTGATTTTTCAGAAGGCTTTTTAATTGGACTTTTCCAATCTGGTAAAGCTAATATTTTTAATTGGCGAAGAAAGTCTAAAAGAATCTTTAGGTGTCTACCCACATGATAAGCAGAACTTGCTTTATAGTTTTCCTTTGCATTTTCAGCAGCTAAGTCAAAATCTGCAATAACCAATTTAGTTAAATCAACTTCACCATATCGGTCTAAACATATTTGTTCTATTGCCCGAATTGAAAGAATTGTATCTTGGGTTTTTAACTTACTCTTAATTCTCTGATACTTAACATACGCTTTGGCAAATTCTAGAATTGAATGATGCAAAAGATTTTCAGGTGATCTATCTTTGGATGAAATACCTGTTTTGACAAAGTTTACTTCGCCTTTCCAATAATTCTCATCAAATTTAATATCTTCATTTAATTCAGATAATTGTTTAACAAAATCAATAAACTGCTTAATTTCGGAGTAAGGAGATTGGATTTTGTCAGATGGAAAATATATTAAATTATCCATGGTTGAACTCCTTACAAGCATCCATAACTTGCTGAACGGCAATAATTGTACGGTCATTCACGGCAGCGACTTCAAGGCTACAACCCATCGCAATTAGATCATCTCGCTCTTTAATTAATTGCTCTAGAACCAAATAATGAGGTGCATTTGCCCAAGGCATAAACTTGCTACATAGATAACATGCGATTGGTGCATAATCATTGCAGTATTGATTTGTACCACATGAACCAACGTCACAATCTTGTTCTACAGAAGAAATTCTATTCGCATCTTTAATTTGTGATTGGGCCTCAATCTCATCCTTTACAACTTTCCCCTGAAAAGCATCTGCATATTTGCGTAAGCTTTCATCCATGATGGATGAGATTTGTTGTGCAATTTCAGGAACACTCTGTACATAACAGTGTGCATTTTGCGTATCATGATGATCTAACAGCTTTGCAATGACATTCACACCTGCTTTTTGCCTAGCCGCATTTGTTCCAAGCGTATAGCGAAACCGATATGCAGTGATATGTATTGGTTTACCGGTTTCTCTTGAACGGACACCAAGTTTTTGAACAGCATCTCTCAATATTTGAGTTAATTTGATAGTAGGTAAATGAATAATTTCTGTTGGCAAAATTTGAGAAATTTCTTTTTCATTGCTCCAATCTAGATTGGCTAACACCTTAATATCATAGAAAATTGGTAACTCTGAAAGCTCCTGTTCAGATACTTCTCGCTTTATTTGCTTTGCTAATTTCTGTTTTAAAATTTGAATATGTTCAAATAAGATTTTCGCAATACTTTCCCGAATTCCCACTTCATTAAAAGCAAATCGGAATCCACTAGCACCTCTAACTTTAGCTCTCGGAATGTTAAGGATATGAACTGCATTTGTATCATTAAAATTATATTTATCCGACACATATAGGTCTTTCACCTTTAATCCTGAAATTTGAATTGGTCGTCTACCAGTCGCACAAAAAACACGAATTAGAGCAGCCTCATAATAGGAAATCTTATTTTCTGCTAAATATTCATTGGTTCTAGTGATAATTGTTTGAAATTCAAATGGGCTAAATGGGCCTTCATCTGGATCAAGGGAAAGGACTGCTGCTCCTTTTTCATTGCCACTCAATCTCCATGAATCCATTAGATCGTAAACTTCATCATCTACTGAGGAATAACCTAAATCATATAGTTTCTTCAAAAAAACCCGTAGCATTGCTACTTTGTATTCATCTTTTTTTGAAGAATAAAAATTTTTATAATTTAAAAGACCTTTAATTGAAAAATGATCTTGATCAGTAATCTCAATATATTTCGCTATATATTTACTCATATTAGCAGTGTGGGAACTTGAAGAATACTGAGCAAAATTACTCAGTGTAAATAAAACATCATGTTGTACGTCCTCTTTCAGCCTTTTCAAATACATTAAATTCAGAGTGACATTAATATCTAAGACCCATATTTCATTATGGATATTAAACTCGTACCCTTTGAACGAAATTAAAATATCTTGTGATTTATCGAAACTATCAATTAGAATTGATTTATTCATTTTCATCCTCAAATTTTTCTTGGATACTTAAGCCAACCTCTACGGCACGCTTATTCTCTGCACGCCTTGAATATCTTCTTGCGCTTTGTGAGTTAGGTATCCACCCCATTAGATAAGCACGATCATTTTCAACTTGAGCTTCAGTCGTTTGACCTGTTGCCACTAAAAGTTGAGATTTCTCAGAAAATTTGTCATTCCAAGTATGTCTAAATGCATGTGCATGTACGTTGAATAGAACAACTTTAGAAATTTCAGAAAAGATTTTATCTAGAGCATTTATTGATAAAGGTTTACCTTTATTTGATAAAATCAAAAAGTCTGTTAGCTCTGCATGCGGTATGGCTGATCTATAATTTAAAATGTAAGTTTCTAATTTTTTCTTTAAGTTTTGATTGACTGCAATTGATCGACTTCTAGTTTTAACCAAAGGTTGATATAGCCTAGAATCACTACCATCATGAGGATTACGCCTAATAGTAAGATATGATGTAACACCTTGAGAGGGAGTTATATCTGTAATTTTTAAATTTAATAATTCACCTTTACGACATCCAAGATATAAAAACAAATAGATAATTAGCTCATTTCTATAAGTAAGGTAATCTGAAGTCCAGATACGATTCTGATTATCAGGATCAACCGCCTTGAAAATTTTATTTAATTGATCACTATCAAAAGATTTGTATTCAGACTGAATATCCATGGACTTACGAGGTCTACGAGATTTTAACAAACGTTTTGTACTTGTTATTGCTGATGAATGAAGATGCGTCTCAAACCATCCAATATATTCAGCAAAATTAGTTAACCGCCTATATATTAATTGTTTAGATACATAGTCCTGAGTAACAACCAATTTTGCTCTAGCTCGCTCTTTGTTATTACTTTTTGGAAAACTTATGATCTTTTTTTTTGAAGCTGTCCCGCTTAATCGGCTACGATTGAAACTGGTTAAATTTACTAAAGCTTCGATTTCATTTAATTTTAAAAAATCTTTACTTTTTATCCTTTGTTCCAAGTCAATTCCTAACTGATCTAACAACTGAAAGAGCAACTTAATATCTTCCAGAATAGCTGTAATAGTATTGATTGATTGACCACGATTTCTTAAATGAATGATCGTATATAAATTTGGATAAGTCATAGGAATACCATCACTATTCAAAAGAACAGCGAATCTCTCACCACTACTCATTACAAATCTTTTAACAGACATCATAATTAAATTTAACAAAATATCTAAGTATTAAATATCATAAGATATAAATAAAAAAATTTACAGAACTATTTCTAGTGTCTGTAAATTTCTTTTGTAACTAACTACTAATAAAGAATAATTTTATAAACTTTACAAAACATGGTCTCTAGTATGTCTCAAAATGGTAAATCATCATCTAAATCAGCTGGAGCCGCAGCAGGTTGAGGTGCGGCTTTTGGTGTATTAAAACCATTACCTGCTTGCGGACTGCCTGCATAATTGCCCTGATTTCCACCACCAAAACCGCCACCTTGACCATAACCATTTTGGTTGTTGTTATAGCCTGTGTTTTGGTAGCCACCGCCTTGATTGTTGTTAAAACGCGGTTGGTTAAAATCATTACCCGCTTGATGCTCACCACCTTGCTGGCGAGAATCGAGCATTTGCATTTGGTCACCACGAATTTCGGTGCTGTAACGCTCTTGACCATTTTGGTCTGTCCATTGGCGTGTACGCAATGAACCTTCGATATAAACTTTCGAACCTTTACGTAAGTATTGCTGTGCAATTTCACCTAAACGGTTATGCAATACGATACGATGCCATTCTGTTTGTTCTTTTCGTTCGCCTGTATTTTTATCTGTCCACGATTCACTTGTTGCAATCGAAAATTGGGTCAATGATCCACCATTTGGAAAGGTTTTTGTCTCAGGATCTTTACCCAAAGTACCGACTAAAATAACTTTATTCACACCACGCATTAGCTTGTCTACGTCCTATCTATTTCTATGTTTTACTTTATAAGAGTTATGCTTAAATGGCTACCTCTTTACCCAACAAGTGCGTTAAATCTTGTCGCGCAGCATCATCTAGATGTTGTTTATCGACCTTAATATAAGCAACTTGTTGCTCAGACATCACCACGACTTCTTCAATACCACGAATTGCCAGTAATTTTGAAGACCATTCATCTGTTTGTTGCGCTTCAGGTAGTCGAAGCACGATTGAAGACAAATATCTTGGTTGAGACAACCCAAAACTAACCAGCAGCCATAGTATAGCAATCCCCGTTAACACACTCCAGCCAAGCGCCGTATTCTGTAACATCAAAAGCTGACCGCCCAATGTTCCACCAAAAAAAGCACCTAAAAACTGACTACTTGCATTGACACCCATCGCAGTGGCTTTGGACTGAATCGGAGCGACCTTCGATAACCAAGAAGGCAATAAAGCTTCCATTACATTGAAGGCAATAAAGAAAATTCCTAAGCCTGTTAGCAACACATATTTCGATTCATAACCAAAAATGAGAATTAACAAGCCCCCAATAATGCCTGCGATTGCAGATAGAAAAATCCCACGCATCTTGCGGTACTTTTCAGCAATGATGATGCTCGGAAATGCAAAAAACAAACTCACCAATAACAACGGCAAGTAAATCAAACCATGTTTTGCTAAAGGAATTTGTGCGTAGTCGATTAATTGCGAAGGGATATAAATAAACATTGCTGTGAGCAATAAATGCAATGAGAACACTGACACATGCAAGCGATTTAGATCGCCCATTTGAATCACTTGTTTTAGTTGTGCCCAATAACCTTGTTGAAAATTTCGATGATGGCGAGTGACTTTCGGCACCAATAACAACATTAGGATTGCGGCTAATCCCATGATGGTCGTGACAAAAAATAAACCTGAGATTCCGACTAAACTTGTCAACCACGGACCTAAACTAAATGCCACCACAAAAGACAAGCCAATACTCATACCCATGGCTGCCATTGCTTTCGTTCGTTGCTCTTCACGGGTTACATCTGCCAACAAGGCCATCACAACTGCCGAAACAGCACCAGCACCCGCAATCGCACGACCGATGATTACACCATAGATCGTCTCGGAAAACCCTGCTATCGCACCGCCAATCGCAAACAATAGCAGTCCAAGAACAACCAGTGGCTTACGACTAAAACGATCTGCCAACAAGCTAAAAGGAATCTGTAAGATCGCCTGCGTTAAGCCATACACCCCGACAGCTAAACCGATCAAAGCAGGTGTTGCGTATTGATATGATTGCCCTGCAACTGAAAAAACAGGAATAATCATGAACAAGCCCAACATGCGTAAGGCAAAAATGCTACTTAAGGCAAAGGTTGAACGACGTTCTAAAGCATTCATCATTGACTAGACACTAAAACTGGCTCAAAGGATTATAAGCTATTCCTTTTAAAGCGTTGAAAAAATAACAATCGAATAAATAAAAAAGGGACGTTACCGCACT
>NZ_JADKPY010000014.1:0-1087 GCF_015351505.1 Acinetobacter sp. SK-43 | reverse complement strand
GGCAGAGTAAAACTTGAAGTGCGACATAAACCACCTAATTAATTTAAAGGGTTTATGGAGTATATAAAATTGTCATACCATCATCTTAACTTTGAAGATCGTACTGCATTAATGCTTGAGTCAAGAAAAGAAGGCTTTTCACCCAGAAAATTTGCTGAACTTATTAAAAGACATCCTAGTACGATCTATCGTGAACTTAAAAGAAATAGCATCAATGACGTTTATCAAGCTCGATATGCTTCTGATAACACCTTCGCTAGACGTAGACGTGGTCACAGAAAACTCAAAATCGACTCAATTCTCTGGAGATTTATTGTTGAAGCGATCCGTTGTTTATGGTCTCCTCAGCAAATATCGAAGCGTTTAAAGACATTTCCTGATTTGGATCAAACAATGAATGTAAGCCATACAACGATTTACTCAACTATACGAGCATTACCAAAGGGTGAGTTGAAAAAAGACTTATTATCCTGTCTGCGTCATGAAAATAAAAAGCGAAAAGCTAACGGTGAACCTAAAAAAGATTCTATATTACAGGATATTAAAACTATTCATGAGCGCCCAGCCGAAGTTCAAGAAAGAAAAATACCGGGTCATTGGGAGGCCGATTTAATTAAAGGTAAAGACAATAAAAGTTCGATAGCAACACTTATTGAACGAAATACACGGCTCTGTATCTTGGCAACATTACCTGATGCAAAGGCAGAATCAGTGCGCAAGGCTTTAACTGAAGCTCTGAAATATTTACCTGCAGAACTGCGTAAAACGTTGACCTATGACCGTGGACGTGAGATGTCAGAACATAAAATACTCGAAGAAGATTTAGGCATAGATGTATATTTCTGTGACCCACATTCACCATGGCAAAAAGGCACATGCGAAAATATGAATGGTTTAATTAGGCAATATTTACCTAAAGGAATTGATTTAAATCAGGCAGATCAGCATTATTTAAATCAAGTTGCCATGTCACTGAATACTCGTCCTAGAAAAGCGTTAGATTGGCTTACACCATTAGAGAAGTTTGCTCAGCTTGTTGATTATCATAAGGCTTTTGAAACTGTCGCACCTCATGTTTGAATTCGCC
>NZ_JADKPY010000013.1:0-4037 GCF_015351505.1 Acinetobacter sp. SK-43 | reverse complement strand
AAATAACGAACTATATCCTGCAAACCCTAAAATAAAAGAAATCGCGTTATAGGCTAAAAACCGTTTATTTTTAAATAAATGATTGGGGATCAATGGATGAGTGGCATGTTTTTGCTGCCATACAAACGCCATACTTGCCAAGATAAATAAGAAAATACTCAGCATAAACCAATGCGCTAAATGCACATGTTGTAATGCAATAATGCTATACGTTAATGTGACGATCGCTACAGCACTGTAGAGCAAACCTAGATAATCAAAAGGTACAGCCACCGATTTCTGATCCGCCTCGATACCATAATAGCCCAAGTAAATCGTTAGAACCCCAACAGGAAGATTGAGCCAGAAAATACTTTGCCAACCAAAATGATGTACCAGCAACCCACCCATCAATGGACCGACAATTAATGAAAATGCACTAAACGAACTCCAGCGACCAATTTCACGTGCTTTGTCTTGCGGTTGATGAAAATGATGCACCATGATCGCCAATGCCAAAGGGATTAAAACTGCACCAGCCACACCCTGAATCATTCGTCCAATAATCAATAAACTAAAATTGCTTGCCATTGCACAAATCAATGAACCCACAATAAAAATGATCACACCCAGCAACCATAATTTTTTACGCCCTATGCGCTGACTTAATGCCCCCACCGCTAACATTAAACTCGATAGACTTAAAGCATAGCTATCAATCACCCATTGTAGATCTGCCATGTCACTATTAAATTGGTTTTGAATACTTCCAAGTGCAAGATTGACACTGCTTAAATCCACCAAACACAGAAAGGTACTGATATAGAGCGCTAGAATAAGATAAATCGGCTGGCGAGATGCATTCATACATCACCTAGATCATTTAAATGAGAATCATTATACTATACATTGACCGACCGTCGGTCAATGTATAAAAACCCACTTAAAACCCAAAGCTTTCATTTTTTATAGACTGTCTTGAAAGCACTTTTAAAGATCACCAGTGACTGCAACTTAAGGAGAATGGTTGACTTTAAAATGCATCGTTTAGGGTTTTAATTAAAATTGATAATAAAAGAATATCAGACGAGAAGCGATTTATACGATTCAAAATAATGGTAAAAGTTAGCCATCATGATGGAGCATTTTTAAATATTGCAGCGCAATTTGCTGAGAAAAATCTGTGCTATCGTGCAGTTGATTGGCAATTGCTTCATCTGCAACCCCATGTACACCAGAATAAATCAATAACGCAGTCAATCTTGGCTGTTCTAAATGCCAAATACCCGCCTGCTGCCCTCCATTTAAGATTTGCAGCAATTGTTCCAATATCATATTTTTTTCATTATTTTTACGTTCATGGTGATGTGCACCAAAAACAATATCATGCACTGCATAACTTTCGAGGTAGGTTTGTATATTGGCCGAGACCCAAACCTTAAATTGACTGACCCAATCTTCAGCATCACATGTTGCAACTGCCGTGTCTAAGGCCGCGATAAAAAAATCGATATAACGTTTTTTTAAGGCTTCAACAATATGCTGTTTCGATTCAAAGTAATGATAAAAAGTCCCTTTAGCAACGCCCACACTGGCAATAATTTCGCTAATGGTGGTAGCTTCCACACCTTTTGCTAAAAAAAGCGTTTGTGCAGCATTCATCAGCTCATCAATTCGGACTTCTGCTGGCTTGGTTTGGCGTTTTGTCACCTGAGTAGAAGCGACTTGAGATTGTGATGACATACTTCTCTATTTTCTACACGCAAGAATTTAATTATAGAGGAGCCCTAGCTAATTCACAATTCAAGCCAATACGAGTCACTAATTACATCAATGTAGCTATAAGCATAGCGCAATATAAAATCCCCCTCATACTAAAATCGTCCACCCATACTAGCTTTATCTCAAAACGAGAAGGAATTTTTAATACCAACATGATTCGTTGCACATCATCATTTTTGCTTGATGAAACAAGAGCTTTTATTGAAATACTGATATAAAAAATGAGAGAACTAATCTATAAGTTCTCCCTTTTTATTCGACTCTATTGAATTAAGCCTAAACATTTAAGCTTCGTTATTTCCCCCTAACCATTTGGTCGAGTCACAATTGGGAAAATCGAATCTGGACGTTTAAACATGGCAAAGAATTTTCCAATTTTCAATGGATTGCCTTTGACTTTACTGTCTTTCGAAAGTAGGACTTTTACCCCTTCTATTTGACCTGTAATCATTTTTAGATATAAGGGCTTGGTTACGGTTAATGTTGGGCAATCCGATGCCAAACCATTACTGTCATCATGACGTTTAAACTGCATGACTGAGTTTTCAACCCATAATGAAAAATTCTCTTGGGTATCCGACAAAACCAGATTGATACACTGATTTTCATTTTTTAAATTTTCCACATCTAAATTTGTTGCCATGGCTTCCAGAAATCTTTCAGTTGGCGTGTGAATCAATAAATCACTCGGATCAGATGTATTTTCCATAGGTACATTATTTTGTAGCTCTTGAGCGCCCACCAAAAAGAAATTACGCCAAGTTGAAGCCTCAGCAGCATAGCCCAATTGACGATACGTATTTGCCAATAAGTCTTTTGCTTGTTGGTTTTGAGGATTATTCAACACAATATGTTTTAAAATCTCGGCAGCCCATCTATAGTCAGCTTGAGCATAAGCATCCTGCGCATTTTTCAACGCATTGCTCTCCCCACCTGCTAACTCAATATATTTTTTTGCAACAGCTTTAGGTGGCAATGGATCTAAATTGGAAGGATGAGCATCAAACCATCCCATATAGTATTGGTATACCGCTTTTACATTATGCTTAAGGGTTCCATAATAGCCATGCGCATATAATTTTTGGTCAAGTGCGGCTGGAAGCTGAATTTTCTCGGCAATTTCAGCACCATTAAAACCAGAGTTCATATATCTCACCGTCTGATCATGCGTGAACTTATAAACATCTCGCTGGGTTTTAATAAAATCTTGAATATTGTCATTGCCCCATACCGGCCAATGATGCTGTGCAATCAATACATCGGATGCTTTGGCATGTTGCATTGCTTGGTCTAAATAGCCCACCCATTTTAAGGCATCACGGACTTTAGCACCGCGGAGAGTATAAAGATTATGCATGGTATGCGAAAGAATTTCCGCGCCATTATAAAGTTTCAGTGATGGAATAGAGAATGTTAACTCTGCTGGTGCTTCTGAACCTGGCACGTTATAAAACACAAAATCCAAGCCATCAATGCTCATTTTCTGTTCTGCTTGAGTGATCAATTGTGTAGGCTCAAGGATGCCCATTTTTCCCACAGCAACAGCCTTACCTAAACCTGTATCCACCAGCCCTTCTGCATTTTTAGGTAGAAAAGTTCCATACATATAAGTCGCACGACGTATCATGGCTGAACCTGCCATCACATTTTCACTGGTCGCTTCTTCCATAAAGCCTTGTGGCGCAATAATTGGGATTTTTCTAGCGTTAATTTCTTCGCTAGAAAGAACGCCTAATGCACCACCAAAATGATCGATATGGCTATGGGTAAAAATAATGGCTGAAATTTTTTGCTCACCTAAATGCTGCCTAGCAAATTTAAGTGCTGCTTCAGCCGTTTCTTTAGAGGTTAATGTATCCACAATAATCCAACCAGTATCACCCTGAATAATGGTCATATTTGCCAAATCAAAACCACGAATTTGCCAAACTCGATCTGTCACTTTAAATAGACCAACATTGTTGTTTAGCTTTGCTTGTCGCCATAGCGCAGGATTAACAGTATTTGGTGCTGGATCATTTAAAAAATTAAACGCATCAAAATCCCAGATCACATTGCCTTTTTCACTTTTAATTTGACCTGTTGGCTTGGCAATAAAGCCTTTTTGCGCATAATTAAACTCAGTCATATCATCTAAATTATATTTGGTTTTATACGCATTATTTGATTCAATGACCGCTTTTTCGACTTGTCCATTTGCTGCAAAAACAGAAAATGGCAAAATAAACATCAATGAGACCGTTAAAAATTTAATTTTCATTGTCGTTCCTTCTTTA
>NZ_JADKPY010000113.1:0-535 GCF_015351505.1 Acinetobacter sp. SK-43 | reverse complement strand
TGAATCCACGTCCTTTGAGACAACTAAATAAGGTTTCGATTTCCCAGCGTAATGCATAATCACCAATAGCAGAAGCATTAAACATAGGAGAAACAACAAGTAAAAGTTCTCCATCTTCTAATCGTAGCGCACTAATATATAGTTTCACTCGACCAACCCAAATACGTCGTTTACGACATTCTGTTTGACCAACTTGAAGATGACGAAATAAATCACTAATTTTATGATTCTTGGCTAAGTGATTGGTCACAATAAAGTTTTTTTAACACGTATACAGAAGTGAATGTCATTTTTAATTAACCATGTAAACCATTTCTCACCGATAAATTCTCTGTCTGCGAACACATTCACAATACGATCTTTACCAAAAATGGAGATAAAGCGTTGAATCAAAGCAATACGCTCTTTTGTATCTGAATTGCCACGTTTATTGAGCAATGTCCAAACAATAGGTATCGCTATTCCACGATAGACGATGGCTAACATCAAGATATTGATATCTCGTTTTCCCCATTTCCAGTTGGTTCTATCCAAG
>NZ_JADKPY010000112.1:0-554 GCF_015351505.1 Acinetobacter sp. SK-43 | reverse complement strand
ATGTCCTGTACTTTCAGCTCTGCCACCTGCGCGGAAGCGTTGGCCATCTGATGAGGAGGTAGTGCCATCTCCCCAGTTTTCAGCGAAAGGTTGTTTCAATTGAGCATTCACCAATTCGGCCAATGCCGTTGAATAAGTTTCATCACGGATATGCCAAGCCTGTAGCCATGAGAGTTTGGCATAAGTTGTACCAGGACATGATTCGGCCATTTTCGTCAGCCCTAAATTAATTGCATCAGCCAGTATGGTCGTGAGCAATAACGCTTTATCCTTCGCAGTGTCATCCGTTTTCAAATGAGTGAAGTGTCGAGTAAAGCCTGTCCATTCATCGACCTCCATTAATAATTCGGTGATCTTGATATGTGGTAACAGCATTGCTGTTTGGTCAATTAAAGTTTGGGCTGTATCAGGAGCCACGGCATCGAGAGGTGTTATTTTTAGACCAGATTGATTGATCATCGCATCAGGCAAATCGTTGGTCGCTGCCATGCGATTAATGATTGCTAATTTCTGCTCCAATAGTGAAAGGCGACTTTGCAAATATAGATCACAAT
>NZ_JADKPY010000111.1:0-607 GCF_015351505.1 Acinetobacter sp. SK-43 | reverse complement strand
TGAATATGAAAAAACATTTACGGTGGATACTGCTTAGACGACCAAATTCATTGACCGAAGATCAACAAAGAATTTTAGGAAATTTAGAAAAATGGCATCCTGAATTTAAGGAAGCTTATGACCTCAAAGAGCAGTTTTATAATATTTATGAAGCAACAACCAAAGACGATGCCATACAAAGGTTTCATGAATGGGAAAGCAGTATTCCCAAATATTTAAAGTCTTTTCGTGATGTTGCTAAAACTGTGAATAATAACTTTGAGGATATATTCACCTATTGGGATGCGCCAATAAGAATTACCAATGCTTATACTGAGGGGCATAATGGTATTACAAGGGTCGCAAATCGAATGGGACGAGGATATACCTTTGAGGTGCTTCGAGCAAAAATGTTATATAACAAAGTGGCTCGATCTATTACAACTTTAAAGACTCCATCATCTTCATTAAAATCAACTGAAGGTTATGAGGGTTTAACTGCATTTCCAACCAAGCAAGAGAATACTAAGTTGGAATATGGCGCTTATATTCCAACCTTGGTTGAATTGTATGGCGGTGATGAATATTTAGATGAAGAACTAATTTCAACCATATAATGCAAATAGCC
>NZ_JADKPY010000012.1:0-57535 GCF_015351505.1 Acinetobacter sp. SK-43 | reverse complement strand
ACGTTACCGTCCCTTTAAAAGATCTTAAGTGATCAAACTGAAATTAATCTTAAGAGCTTAGCTTCTGTCGTTTACTGTATTGGATCGAGGCAATTACCGCCCAAACAATAAATGCGACACCGATCAAACCAGTCACCACTTCAGGTACATGTAAACCTGTACCACTAGCAATCATAATGAATGCCAATGCACCAATCGCATAGTGCGCACCATGTTCAAGGAAGATGTAAGCATCTAAAGTGCCTTTCTCAACCAGATAGATCGTCATCGAACGGACGAAGATCGCACCAATCGCAAGACCCAACATAATGATCACAACATCACTGGTAATCGCAAATGCGCCAATAACACCATCAAAACTGAACGATGCATCTAGGACTTCAAGATATAAGAAACCACCAAAACCTGCTTTGACAACACCTGATGCAGCCCCATTGCCATCATGCATTACGGCATTACCGTGTTCATCAATTTCAGGTTCACCACCCAATAAATGACTGAGAACTTGGACACCGATATAAACCACGATCCCCCAGATTCCAGCCATCGTCACTACCAGACGTTTGCTTTCCTCAACATTCGCCGCCATGATTAACATCGCAACCAAAGCAATG
This sequence comes from Acinetobacter sp. SK-43, assembly GCF_015351505.1. Lineage (NCBI taxonomy): Bacteria > Pseudomonadati > Pseudomonadota > Gammaproteobacteria > Moraxellales > Moraxellaceae > Acinetobacter > Acinetobacter sp. SK-43. The sequence continues at coordinate 56,921 of NZ_JADKPY010000012.1, read as the reverse complement.
AAAACAGACATCGCAGGAACACTTGCAAGATGTGAGAGTTTAGATTCGATCCAACGGAACCAATGAGTTTCCTTTTCATCATCGAAGAAGAAATTCAAGAACACCATCAATAAGAAAGTACCACCAAAGGCTGCAATTTCTGCATGATGTTCCATCAAACGAGCTGAATAAGACTTCGGATCGTTAAGTGCCAATTTTACGACTTCCATCATGCCCATATCTGCTGTGACAGCAACAATCACGACAGGGAAAACCAAGCGCATACCAAATACGGCAATTAAAATACCCACTGTTAAGAAGATCATTTTCCAGAAATGATCCCAATTACGGAGTACTGATGCGTTGACCACGGCGTTATCAAAAGAGAGAGAGACTTCCATCACTGCCAAAATTGCAGTAATAGTTAATGCTTTCAGCATTGTTGCAATACCTGCTTCTGGGCCATGCGTATAGCCCCAGTAAGCAGATAGTGCTAAACACACTACTGTAAAGAAAATTGAGAAACGAAAATGCTTCATGAGCAACCTTTTATTCGAAATCGTTTGGCTAGAAAAATGTGACTATTGTAGGCGAGTTTTGACCGAAAGACAGAAAAGATTGTTGGACTTATTTTGAGATCAAATACGATCAAAGCTAAGTTCTGATATAGTTTGAATAAAATCTTAGACTTATTGTTTTTACAGGTTCAATTTATGACTTTTTCTCAGGATGTCTGGCAGCGCAACATCGACCTTTATCAAAAAATCCTCGCACTTCCATTCAACCAAGAACTTGCAGCAGGAACATTGGACCCTCAAGTCTTTTGTCATTATGTGATTCAAGATGCGCACTATCTATTGGCTTATGGTCGTGCGCTTGCAGTTGCTGCTGCTAAAGCTTATGAAGCGGATGATGTAATTCAATTTTCTGAAGCTGCAAAAATTGCAATCATAGTTGAACGTAGTCTGCACAGTGATTTCATGCAAGAGTTTTCCATCAGCAAAACTGAGTTTGAAAATACCCCGCTCACCCTTGCCTGTCATCACTACACATCTTTTCTAACGGCTACAGCTTGGTCAGAAAGTTATCCTGTGATTTTAGCGGCATTGCTTCCATGTTTTTGGATTTATGCAGAAGTCGGGAAATCAATTATTCACCAATCCGCTGACAATAACCGTTACCAAGCATGGATTGATACCTATGCAGGTGAAGAATTTAATACAGCGGTAAGTAATGTGATTGCAACGATTGATAAAGTAGCAGCGCGTTGTGATGAAGATACTTTAGCGAAAATGCACGCAGCATATACGATGGGTGCAAAACTGGAGTGGTTATTTTGGGATAGCGCTTATCAGCAACGCCAATGGTTAGGGTTAGATCACGCTTAATCCCATAAATAATTAAACATGACATTTTTTTAGACATAAAAAAGCCCCATAAAGGGGCTTAGTCGTATATCGTATCGTCCGATATACTGTATGAGGCTCATCTCAAACTGGCTGCATTAAAACACAAATCAGATCGAGTGAATACCTTTATTACTTAAAAAAAGTTAACGGCAATTAAGGCAATCACTGCGGGTATAGATTGGATATAAATAATTTTTTTGCTTGCCGTCAAACCACCATAAATACCTGCAATCAATACACAACCTAAAAAGAAATTCGCCAAAGCCACAGCATAGGTTTCAGGTGCAATTAACGACCAGAATAAGCCTGCTGCAAGAAAACCATTATAAAGACCTTGGTTTTGCGCTAAAACTTTGGTGAGCTGGGCTTTTTCAGGAGTATTCGTAAATGCTTTTAAACCTGCTGGTTTATCCCATAAAAACATTTCCAATACTAAGATATAAACATGCAAGACAGCAATTAATCCTACGAGCAGTTGTCCGATCATCTCATTTTCCTTTTTATTGTATGACTCAATATCAGTAGACCAGCCTCACGACTGGTCATGCAATTTTCAAAATTAAGCTTTTAACAACACTTTACCCTGACGTGCTCCCTGAGTCGCTTTCAGTGCAGCAGTTTTAATTTCATCAAAACTGAAAATGCCTTCTACAGGTAGAACCAGCTTCTTTTGTGTCGCAAGGGTTAATAACTCAACAAATAATGCCTTTTTACGCTCTGCTGGCATTTCTTTATTGACTACACTTGCCCAAAAGCCTTTCACTGTAGCCTGTTTGAAAATCAAATCACCCGATGAAATCTGCATGGTTTCACCCGTCATGCTGCCAAATGAAACTAATAAGCTATTTTCACTCAGTAGATTCAGCATTTCACCACTCGCCGCTCCACCAATTGAATCTACGCCTGCAATTAATGGCTGATCAGCATGAATGGCTTTCACTTGTTGCTTCCAATCCGCCTGATCAGTCGCAACGACATGTTGAATACCTAAAGCCTGCATTTCAGCAATCGCATCGGTACGACGCACGAGATTAATCACTTGCAAACCACGCGCTTGAGCAATCATGGCAACGGTTTTACCCACAGTACCATTCGCTGTGTTCTGAATCAGCCACTGACCTGCTTGAACATTTACAAAGTCCAATAACATCAATGCACTAATCGGCATACCAATCAATTGAGCTGCTGTTTCATCATCAATCGCATCATTTAAAGGAATGATGCTTTGCGCAGGGGCAATAAAATATTCTGCCCAACTGCCATGTACGCCAGCAACTGCAACCCGTTGCCCCAATTTACTTTCATCGACACCTTCACCCACAGCGTCGACGATACCTACCGCTTCACTACCACCAATTACAGGTAAAGTTGGCTTATAGCCATAACTTCCCCTCACCGTCCATACATCATGATTATGGATTGGAGACATAATGGTCTTGATACGCACTTCACCTGCTTTAGGCTCTGGTTGAGGCATATCCGCTACTTCTAAAACATCTACGGGTTCGCCAAATTGGTAGTGGATAACACTTTGCATGATTTATTCCTGTATCGGTTGTAACAGCTGTTTCGTGGTTTCCAAAGCAAGATGCAATGGTGCTTTGTCTTGTGCCAATTTGGTCATCAATGCTGCACCTAACCAAAGCTGATACATCACTTGAGCTGTTTTAAATGGGTCGAGATGTGTTGGAATCGAACCTTGCTGCTGCCCTTCTTGTAATAGCAGCGCTATGCGTTGCGTGAGTCGATGCACACCTAAATTCAAAATTTGTCGCATGTCTTCTGATAAATCAGAGACTTCAGCCGCGAGTTTCACTATTAAGCAGTTTTCTGCCCAACTGCCGTAAATTGGATCGTCAATCCATGCCTGCCACAACGCCATCAAACGTGCATAAGCACTTTGTTCAGTGTGCTGCCATAGCTGCTCGACACGTACTTTATAGTCAGCCATGTACTGTTCTAATAAAGCACAACCAAAGGCCTCTTTAGACGCAAAATAGTGATAGAACGAACCTTTGGGTACGTCACAGGCTTTCAAAATTTCTTGTAAGCCAACCCCAACAAAACCTTTATACAATACCAATTCAAAACTGGTATCCAAGATATGTTTTCGGGTTGCTTCACTTTTCATTGATCGTTTCATGTTCACACTATAAATAAATATTAGACCAGTCGTCTAGTAAAGTTATGTATTTTTATTTAGCAACAGCTTTACAGTAGTAAAATGAGAAAAGGAATGATAAAAATACAACTCGGTTTGAGACTGATCATGTTTGAAAAAGTGGTCTGACCGTCACAATTTGTCGTTTTAAATATTTTTATACCACTTGAACAATTTTAAGGCGCTATCATATAAGACCTGTTAAACAGCACGATGCTGCTCTGCAATTATTTTAAATTGATTGGTACTGAACTTTCTCTCAAGACATTCAAATTAAATAATTGATGATGCACCCCATCAATGTTCAACGTCTTTTGATCTTCTATTGCATATTATTGAGATGTTTTCATGAGCCAAAGTCATATCCGTATTCGAGGCGCACGTACCCATAATTTAAAGAATGTGTCACTCGATATTCCACGTGACAAATTTGTGGTGATCACAGGGCTTTCAGGTTCAGGGAAATCATCGTTGGCATTTGATACCTTATATGCTGAGGGTCAGCGCCGTTATGTTGAATCACTTTCGGCTTATGCACGACAATTCCTTTCGCAAATGGAAAAACCTGAAGTTGATTCAATCGAAGGTTTATCCCCTGCGATCGCGATCGAGCAAAAATCAACGAGCCATAACCCGCGTTCAACTGTCGGAACAATTACCGAAATTTATGACTATTTACGACTGCTCTATGCGCGTGTGGGTACACCCTACTGTCCAGAACATGACTTACCGATGGTCGCACAAACCGTTTCGGAAATGGTCGATGCAGTAAAATCGCTTGAAGAAGGTACGGCACTGATGTTGCTCGCACCTGTGGTTCGTGAGCGCAAAGGCGAATACAGTAACTTATTTGAACAATTACAAAGCCAAGGCTTTGTGCGTGCGCGTGTCGATGGCGAAATTATTGATATTGATACCCCACCTGAATTAGACAAAAAGAAAAAACATACCATCGAAGTCGTCGTCGACCGTTTCAAAGTACGCGATGATCTTGGCAATCGAATTGCTGAATCCTTTGAAACTGCCTTACGTTTAGGTGGTGATATTGCGATTTTATCGTGGATGAATGGTGAACACCCTGAACGTGTCTTTTCAGCGAAACACTCTTGCCCTGAATGTGACCGTGCGGTTGCTGAACTCGAGCCTCGTTTGTTCTCATTTAACAATCCTTTTGGTGCTTGCCCTGTCTGTGATGGTTTAGGGACGCGTAGTCATTTTAGTGCCGACAAACTTATTCCAAATCCAGAAGTATCGATCAGCCAAGGTGCAATTCGTGGTTGGGACAGACAGCGACCGTATTACTATACGATGCTTCAAAAAGTCGCAGATCATTTTGATATTCCACTCGATACCCCATGGAATCAACTGGATAAAGAGACACAAAAGAAATTCTTACAAGGTACAGGCAAAGAAAAAATCGACCTCAGTTATATTGATGAACGTGGTCGTAAACATAATCGTGTGCAACCTTTTGAAGGAATCTTGCCACATTTGGAACGTCGCTATCGTGAAACGGAATCGAATTATGTCCGTGATGACTTAGCCCAATACTTATCTAATGCCGCTTGTGATGCGTGTGGTGGTTCTCGTCTCAATGAAATCTCGCGTCATGTTCGTGTTAAAGACAAAACCATTGCTGAAATCACCAAGATGTCGATTGGTGATGCAGAAAGTTATTATCAAGACCTCAATCTCGAGGGTGCTAAAGGCGAAATCGCCGATAAAATTTTTAAAGAAATTCGTGAACGTTTACACTTTTTGGTGAGTGTTGGACTCAATTATTTAAGCTTAGCACGTTCGGCTGAAACCCTTTCAGGGGGTGAGGCACAACGTATTCGTCTCGCTTCGCAAATCGGTGCAGGCTTGATGGGTGTGATGTATGTGCTTGATGAACCATCGATTGGTCTACACCAACGTGATAATGATCGCTTATTACAAACGCTCATTCGTTTACGTGATTTGGGCAACACCGTGCTCGTCGTTGAGCATGATGAAGATGCGATTCGTGCTGCGGACCATATCATTGATATCGGACCAGGTGCAGGGATTCACGGTGGTGCGATCATTGCTGAAGGAACTTATGACGAATTGGCGAACCATGCCGATTCGCTTACAGGTCAGTATCTTTCAGGCAAATTAAAAATTGCAGTGCCAAAACAACGTACCCAATCACCACGTCCTGATGAAGTGATTAAGCTTTCAGGCGCAAGCGGACATAATCTGAAGAATGTTGATTTAACCATTCCCTTAGGCATTATGACCTGTGTCACTGGCGTTTCAGGTTCAGGAAAGTCAACCTTAATTAACCGAACTTTATTGCCTTTAGCAGCCACTCAACTCAATGGTGCAACCACTCTTACCGCAGAAAAGTTTGATTCAATTGATGGTTTACAACACTTGGATAAAGTGGTCGATATTGACCAAAGTCCAATTGGTCGTACGCCACGTTCGAATCCTGCAACTTATACAGGGTTATTTACCCCAATTCGTGAGTTATTTGCACAAACCCCTGAAGCAAAAGCACGTGGTTATAGCGCAGGTCGTTTCTCGTTTAACGTAAAAGGCGGGCGCTGTGAGGCATGTGAAGGCGATGGCATGATCAAGGTCGCGATGCATTTCCTGCCTGATATGTATGTGCCTTGTGATGCCTGTCATGGCAAGCGTTATAATCGTGAAACACTGGAAGTAGGCTATAAAGGTAAGAATATTTCTGATGTGTTAGAAATGACGGTAGAAGATGCAGCCGAATTCTTTAGTGCAATTCCTGTGATTCATCGTCGTCTAGAAACACTGACTCAAGTAGGACTGGGTTATATTCGTTTGGGACAGGCAGCAACAACCCTTTCAGGTGGTGAGGCCCAACGCGTGAAATTAGCGCGTGAGTTAGCAAAACGTGATACGGGTAAAACCTTATATATCCTAGATGAGCCAACCACAGGTTTACATTTCCATGATATTGCCAAGTTACTCGACATCTTGCATGAGCTACGTAATAAGGGTAATACCATTGTGGTGATTGAGCATAATTTGGATGTGATCAAAACTGCCGATTGGGTGATTGATCTTGGCCCTGAAGGTGGTTCTGGTGGTGGTCAAATTATCGCTGAAGGCACGCCTGAGCAAATTGCTGAAGTTGAGATTTCACATACAGGTAAGTTCTTAAAACCGATGTTGAAATAAATTTAATTGATTCTCCAAAACTGGCGTAAATTTAGGCTGTACTTTTCTCTCTAGCTTGAATTTACGCCAACTCCTTAAATGCGAAACTGAAGCATATTCAATATTATCAAACAAAGAATGCTGTGTTCTCTGTAATTTCTCAGCACGATTTATGCATTCCCTCAACCATGAGTAAGACATTTTCATATAATCAGCGATATTCAGATATGTATATTTGAGTAATTTAGGTTTTAGACTTTCAAATAATTGAACATACGCCAAAGCCATCGAGAAGCTATTTTCTTGAATATGTTTTAATTGTTTCTTTTGGAGGAAAAGTTGTTCTTCATCCTCAATCATTCCCTGTAATGGCTCAGTTGATGTTGAAGATGATATGCTCAAAAGAATCGGATTAGTCGCTTCATCTACATCATTACTAGAACTTTGATCCATACTCAGTGCTTTTCTGAGCACTCGATCAACACCATAACCATAAAGATTTCGCATTTGGCTTTTTAGTTCAATCCAATGTTCAAGATTAACAGGATCAAATACACCTATCCATCTATCTATTACGTATAGAAAAGCATTTTGAGCAATATCATCTGCTTCATATTGTTTAGAAGATTGGGCAATTCTCTGCCAGTCATTATAATGTTGAGTTGAATAAATAGCTTCGCATAATTTTTCTTGGTCTTTTACTAACACAAATAGAATCTTAATTTTGGAACTCATATAAACTAGCAATTCTAAATTTAAATATGATGACCAAAAAAGATAAACTTAAAAATTTCACGGCAACTTTTTTTATCCCTCCACCACATTCTTCCCTTTAGCCTTCGCTCTTAACATCGATTGATCCGCATTTTCTAGCAGTTCAAGCCAGCTTTCTGCTCCGACAGCAACTCCAATACTTACCGATACTTGGATGGATTCACCTAAACTCGAAACCTCTATAGACTGACTGGCGATTTCAGTACGAATACTTTCCGCAATATGCTTAGCTGCATCTAACTGAATATTTTCAATGACCACTAAAAATTCATCACCACCATAACGCACAATCAGATCAGATGCCCTTACGTTATGCTTCAATTGATCCGCGATCATTGTAATCACCTGATCACCCACAATATGACCATACTGATCATTGACCAACTTAAAGTTATCAATATCAATCACGATCACACCTGTTTTAGAAAACGCATTTGGGCGACTTTCCAAAACCCGAATGTATTCATCCAAAGCTAAGCGATTCGCTACACCAGTCAGCACATCTGAGTTCGCGATTTTCTTCAACTGAGACTCCATCATGTCTCGTTGTTTTAACATCGCTTTTAAACGATCGATCGCTTCGAATAATGAAGCAAATTCCTGTTTTGATGCTTTCGTATGCAGGTCTTCATAGGACGTGTTAGATAAGCGTAAGATCATTTGGCGAGCCCTAATTAAAGGCATAAATACCTTTCGCTTGGTATAAATCATAATAAATAGAGCAGTCAGCAATGAAACACTGGTCATACACAATGTAAAAATCAGTTGTTGTTTTGCTTTTCTATTCTGTTCATACGCTACTTGGATACTGCTATCCAAAATATAATTTTGTAGATCCATCACCGTAATAAATTTATCTACAATTTGCTCCGTGAGTTGCATCCCTGTAAGTGAATAAGTTTGTTTCTTTGCACTCTCATCTAATAATCTTGAGATCAGTGGTAATCCCTGATCAAGAAACTCCGTTTTTACACGCCGATGTAAACGATAATATTCTGTAGTTTTGGTTTGTTCAGGCTGAATCGTATCGACCAATGACCATAGATATTTGGCTTGATGTTGAGTTTGTAATGATCGAGCACGATTAATATCTGATATCGTTTGCTTAAACGTCACAGGTGCCATGATATTAGATGCTACGCGGCCCGCTTGATCACGCATATCCGTTAAAACAACAATAGAAATAAAGTAATTTGACATCTTACTGTCTTTACTTTTTGCTTCTAGCATCAAAGCACTCAGATATTCACGTGTCTTATCCCATGCAGCGAACATGGAAGCTATCGCATGATCTAATTCTGCTGCATTACGTTGTTTTGGAGGGATCAGAGCATAGTCATCAACGACTTTTCGTGACTGTGCTAATTGAGTTTTTAAATCAGAATTTAAAGCCGTCGCGATAGAGTTAAAACCTGCTTGATGAAGTGTTGTAATCGCCTCATCAATTTGCTGATCAACAACCAGTCTAAATTCTTTCAACTCCTTTTGATGTTGCTGAAGCTCATCAGGCGTACTCGACATGAGCTTATTGGCAGGCGCTCGCTCTCTTGAAATCTTATTGGCTGTTTTTACTAAGGCACGCAAACTTGTGATTTCTGATAATACTTGTTGAGTTTTTATATAATCTTGATAACTATGAATTATTAATGGAATAGAAATGTATAAGATCGAAAAAATAATCACGACCATGCAAGAAAATAGACGAAGGCTAATCTGCTCTGAACGTAATTTAACACGTTTCAAACTACGTTCCATGAAGACATCCTGCTCTTTTCAAAAACTCATCCTATTTGATTTCTTGAGAATATTAATCTTACCTTAATTTTTAATTTGCGCTGATATGATTCCAATTAATTTTGAGACTTTTATAATCAAAGAATAATATGCAAATTTTTTAAATTTCATTTTATTAAAAAAACACTTTAAAATAATTAAACTAGTTTAGTTTTAACAATACTCTAGTGTATTTACAAGTATTTAAAAAAAATGAATAGTCTCTTTATCATTCGACACAGCAGAAAATTTTAAGCTATTGATTTAATTAAAAAAACAAATAATCGAAAAAACAAATTCTGAAGATAAATATTATCAATTTCCCTAATTAAGTAAAAAGAGACACAATAAATTTAGATAAGAAATTAAGCAATTTGATACAAATTCCTCAAGGATGTTTCTCCCAATGATCAAACATCCTTCTTCTCATACCCAACCCACCTCATAGGGTTGGGTCTTTTTTATTATTAATTTATTAAAATACCATCAAAACCAAAAACTAAAGCAGAATATAAACACCACGGAAAAATAATATATATCCCAGATGACCTGGTTATTAACCATGTGATATATGTTATTAATTATCAATATAAAGTTATGCCAAATGCAATCGAAGTACTTTCAACATCTTGAATATCGGTCATTGAGATATTGCTATTTTAATATTATTTTTAAAAACTAACTGCATGTGGTTTTTTTTAATATTGTCATACTTTGTCTTACAACTTGATGTCTGAAGCTGATCAAACAGTCGAGCGAACAGCTATTTCATAGATTTATAAGTAATTTTTTATTTGAACAACTTATAAATCAAATTTCCTACACTAAAAAATTGATAAAAAAAGCTCAGCCTTGGGGAAAGCCGAGCTAGTAAAATCAGATGCTTTTAAACATCGAATACTCAAGAAAATGTTATGAGATAGAATGCTAAACAAATATCTCTTGGGCGCAATTATGTGAACCGAGTCTCCAAATGTAAAGTCGATTAAATAGATCAGGATTCTTTTTTTGATCGTTTTTTGGAATTAAAAAACAACACTGTTCAATTAAATAGCAAACCTTGCCCCGAACTACTGTTAAAAAATATGATTTATCATTCCAATTTGTAAAAAAATAGATTTTGAACACACTTTTTCCAGCCAATTATGACAGTTTTAAGAAACCAGCAATTGATAAATTAGATTAATACAATCGTATTTATCAATTAAAATGGTAAATTATGAACTCCAAATAATATGTGTTTCGATTCACTATTTTGAATCTATCTATTTGTAAGATATAAACTTCAATATCGGTTGACAGCACCACACACAACTGTATGTATTTTGATCAAAACCTGAGTGCACTATGATCGTTCATCGGGTTCTCAGATTTATTACATTGACATCATATTTTGTTACAATACAATGACTCAACTTTATTCACTACTGTTAAAGCTGGAAATTATTATGAAAAAACTCGGTTTAGCCACTGCTTTAGTTTTAGCCATGACCGGTGCTCACGCTTACCAATTCGAAATACAAGGTCAGTCTGAAGCTCTAGATTCTAACGGAGATAACAGAGATTTTAATAATTACACTGTTGGTGGACAAGCAACTTATTACTTAAAAAATGTAGATGCTTCTAAAGGTCCTTTAGCTGAAGCAGCTTTTGTTAATCAAGCTTCTAACGTATCTCTTGGTTATAACTTTGCTAATCTTGACGAAGTTAAATCTCAAAACGTAGGTGTTAAAGCTGAAGCTTATGTACCAACTCCATATACACCAGCGTATGCAAGCTTAAGCTATAGCGCGACTGACAATGACGGTAAATATGGTGAGACTGATGACCGTGGTCAGCGTTGGGCGGTTGAATTTGGTTCGGTAATCGCTCCAAACTTCCTTGTTGCTGTAGGTTATACAAACGTTGTTGAACAAACATCTTTGGATACTTTCAAAATCTTAAATAGTGGTTTTGCTAAAGCAGTTGGTGAAACAGCGACTATCGCTGATGACCAAGATGCAATCACTGCTCGTACTAAATACGTTGGTGCGATCGATGGTACTCCAATGTCAATCGGTTTTGAAACTGGTCTCGTTTATGGTGAAGACACTGCATACGAGTTAAAAACTGATTTGTACTTAAACTCTCAACTTAGCGCTGGTGTTTCTTACGCTGAATCTAGCTTTGCTGGTTCACCAGACTCAGCTTGGGGCGTGAACGTAAATTACTTCATCACTCCAGCGATCGCTGTTGGTGCAAGCTACTTAAATGCTAATGGTGTTAATGCAGCTGATATGCAAACTGTAGGCTTAAACGCTAAAGTACGCTTCTAATGCAGTCATAGATGTTCTAATTAAGCATCTATGCATAAAAAACCCAGTTCATATGAACTGGGTTTTTTATTGTCTTTAAACATTTGAATAACCGAATGAGTTATTCAACTTGTTAATTACATCTTTTTATCTTCGATATTTAATGCACTAATCGCAAGTACTGCCTGCGTACGGTTTTGTACACCTAATTTGCGGAAAATTGCTGTCACATGCGCTTTAATTGTCGCTTCTGATACATCTAGCTCATAAGCAATTTGTTTATTTAACAAGCCTTCAGCAACCATCATCAACACACGGAACTGTTGTGGTGTGAGTGATTGTAAACGTTCTGCCAAAGCCGTTTCATCGGCAGCTCGAGGATCAAAACCTGAATGTGTCGGTAGATTTGGAGGTAACCAAATCTCACCTTCCAAAACGTGTTTAATAGCTTCACCAATATGACTTGGATGAGATGATTTTGGAATATAACCCATCGCACCATGTGCAATCGCACGCTGAATGATGGAGGTTTCTTCATGTGCAGAAACAACAATGATAGGAATTGCAGGATATTGCGCTCTCACATATACCAACGCAGAAAAACCAGAGGCACCTGGTAGATTTAAATCCAACAAAACTAAATCTGGCTCTGCACCATGTTCTAAGCGTTCATAAAACTCATCAACATCCGCAGTTTCCTGAATTTGTGCCTGCGGAATGCTATAACGAACCGCTTGAATCAAAGCGTGTCTAAATAACGGATGGTCGTCTACAATTAAAATATTCATAAGCGCTTTACGCAATCTGCAAGTACGTCACTGTACGGTGTTTATTCAAATCTAATCTATCTTAGCCTATTTTTGAAATAAACTGTTGTAAGAGCATCAAAACTTATTTATTTCGCAAATATGAAAAATAAATCAGATAATGATATAACTCACACAACCTAGATCATTCCCAAACTACTATACCGAAATAGCGAATAGAAACAGAGCATTAAATTCATTTAATTTGCTTCAAAACGTGATTTTTCAACTTATATTTAAAACAGATAAGCTTGCAGCATTTCCTTATTTTACAGTCGACACGAGCTATAGATAAATAAATAGCAATTCCTTATTGCTGATTTAGGCGTTTATCCATGTCACATCAAAATAACCTTTCTACTCCCTTAAATATTGTTGCAGTCTCAGGTGGCTTAAATAGCCCATCAAAAACAGAAAGCTTGGTACAAGCAATTTTGGATGAACTTGCGGAGGCAACTCAGATCCATGTGCATTTTATTAAACTCAGTGAGATTGGTCCCTTATTAGGAGGTGCCATCTATCGAAATCAGTTACCGCAACGTGTCCAAGATGATTTAGCTGCAGTTGAAGCTGCCGATGCATTGATCGTGGGAACACCTGTTTACCGTGCTTCATTTACAGGGTTGTTTAAACACTTTTTTGATTTCGTAGAGCAAACCGCTTTAGTTGATGTACCTGTTTTGTTGGCTGCATCAGGAGGAAGCGACCGCCATGCTTTGGTACTAGAACATCAATTACGCCCGTTATTTAGCTTTTTCCAAGCACAAACCTTACCTATCGGGGTTTATGCAACTGATCGTGACTTTACCCCAGAATATACTGTTAAAAGTGAACAATTGGCGGATCGAGTCACCTTAGCTGTAGCACGAGCCCTGCCTATTTTGGAATGGGCACCCGCCAAAGGCAAACGTGCCGAAGTTATCAAAGCAAAAACTGAACAGGCCAATCAGAATCTCGGCATTAATAAACAAATTGAACAAGCCGAAGTTCTCCCATCAGCCGCTGTACCTGATTTGGATGCTGCGGAATCACGTTTACATCAGAAATCTAATAAAAATTTAACTCAGGTTGCATAAGCAACCTGAGGGAGGGAAATCTATGTCCTTGCAATCATCAGAAATTAAGTTTGCATATTGGGTTCCAAATGTAAGTGGTGGTTTAGTGGTCAGTACAATTGAACAACGTACTGACTGGAGTTATGACTACAACATACGTTTGGCGCAAACAGCAGAAAAAAATGGTTTCGAATATGCACTCACTCAAATCCGTTTTACTGCGGGCTATGGTGCAGAAAATCAGCATGAATCGGTGAGCTTTAGTCACGCTTTGTTGGCAAAAACAGAGAAACTCAAAGTGATTGCGGCGATTTTGCCAGGGCCGTGGAAACCAGCACTTGCAGCAAAGCAATTGGCAACGATTGATTATTTAACTCAAGGTCGTATTGCCATTAATGTGGTCAGTGGATGGTTCCGTGGAGAATTTGATGCAATCGGTGAGCCTTGGCCTGAGCATGATGAACGATATATCCGTTCTGAAGAGTTTATTCGAACCCTTAAAGGCATTTGGACTACAGATAATTATAGTTTTGAAGGTAAATATTACCAATTCCAAAACTATACGCTAAAACCAAAGCCAGCACAGAAACCCTATATCGAAGTCTTTCAAGGTGGTAGTTCACGCGCCGCACGAGACATGGCAGCTCGTGTTTCTGATTGGTATTTTACCAATGGGAATAGCGTTGCAGAGATTAAGAAACAGATTGATGATGTCCGTGCCAAAGCAAAACTCGAAAATCGCCATGTGAAAATTGGAATGAATGCTTTTATTATCGCACGTGATACGGAGCAAGAAGCTCAAGCCGTGCTGAATGAAATCATCGCTAAGGCAAATGTCGAAGCAGTCAATGCATTTGGTGATGCAACGCGTGAAGCAGGTGCAGCAGCACCAGAACAAGAAGGAAATTGGGCTAAATCAACCTTTGATGATCTCGTGCAATACAACGATGGTTTTAAAACTAATTTGATCGGTACACCACAGCAGATAGCTGAACGAATCGTGGATTTAAAAAACGTAGGCGTTGATCTCATCCTGTCAGGCTTTCTGCATTTCATTGAAGAGGTTGAGTATTTCGGTGAAAACGTTCTACCTTTGGTTCGACAAATCGAACAGCAACAATTACAACACTTGCAAGTACCTGCCAAATCAGCTTAATACACTGTGATATAAGAAGAAAAAGAAAGAGTAAAAAACCTTTTCCTCAAGACTCGGCTTGGGGATTTTTATTTTAGTGAAGCTCTATTTCTCGCATCACCGTTTCAACTGAATAGCGACTCCACTGCGATAATTTCTCTATAAACTGATTTAATTGGGATGGATTAAAATGACTCACAATCATATAGCAGCCATTTCCTAAGGTTTTAAAACATTCATCTATCTGCGGATATTGCTTGACCAGTTGCTCAATCTCTGTAAAAGCCTGTTGCTCATTTAAGAACAGTTGAATGAATTGTTTATATTCATAACCTATCGTGATGGTGTAATTCTTAATAATACCCGCATCCATGAGTTGTGCGATGCGAGCACCTACGGCTTGCCCTGTACGATGCACGTGTTGTCCGATCTGCTTATGAGTCAGACGTGAATCGTGTTTGAGTAACGCAATAATTTTTAAATCAATTGGATCAAGTTCAATATTCATTTTTCATTACGAAAGAAAATAGGATTCAAAGCTTTCATCAGACTATAGCTGATTTTTCATCATCTCCCTAAGCTTGTCTTATCTCCTATTGGGACATTTAAAATGAAACAAGCACTCCTCATTATCGACGTTCAAAATGATTATTTTAAAGATGGCAAAATGGAATTAGTGAATCCAGAACATGCTTTAGAAAAAATTAATCAATTAGAACATTACTTTAATCAAAACAATTTACCGATTATTTATGTTCAACATATCAACCCTGCATCTGCGGGCTTTTTCCTTGAAAATACGCTGGGTGTTGAATTACATCCTAAACTCTTACTTAGCGACTCATCACTCGTTGTGCAAAAGCATTTTCCGAATAGTTTCTTGGAAACAAATCTTCAATCAGTGCTTCAAAAGCTTCAGATCGAACAACTCGTGATTACAGGCATGATGACGCATATGTGTATAGATTCAGGTACACGTGCCGCATGCGAGCTTGGCTATCAACCAATATTAATTGCCGATGCAACAGCAACTCGTGATCTAGAATATAAAGACTCCATCGTCAAAGCATCGGATGTACAGTCAGCGTTTTTATCAGCTCTAAATGTTTTTGCGAAAGTACAAAATACCTCTGATTTCCTGAACAATCAGTAAGCGCGAAAATAAAAAAGAGCGTTCAGATGAACGCTCTTTCCAGATATTTTAAATTCAACGATTTGGATAAACCGTTGCAATCAGGTTTTCCACCACTGCTGGCTCAGCCAATGTTGAAGTATCTCCTAAGCTATCTAACTCATTTGCCGCGATCTTACGCAAGATACGACGCATGATCTTACCTGAGCGTGTTTTGGGTAAAGCAGGCGCCCAATGCAAAGCATCTGGTGTCGCCACAGGACCAAGTACTTTACGTACCCAATCCACGAGCTCTTTACGAAGTTCTTCAGATTCTGCAACATCAGCCTGCAAAGTGACAAAAGTACAAATTCCTTGTCCTTTAATATCATGTGGCATACCAACGACCGCCGCTTCAGCGACTGCCTCATGCGCAACTAGCGCACTTTCAATTTCTGCTGTTCCCAAACGGTGTCCTGAAACATTCAGCACATCATCTACACGTCCAGTAATCCAGTAATAGCCATCAGCATCACGGCGTGCACCATCTCCTGTGAAATAGCAGTTTTTAAAAGTTGAAAAATAAGCTTCTATAAAACGCTGCGGGTCACCCCAAATCGTACGCATTTGACCTGGCCAAGAATCTTTAATCACAAGATTCCCTTCTACTGCACCCTCTAACTCGTTGCCTTCACCATCAACTAAAGCAGGTTGCACACCAAAGAATGGACGTGTTGCAGAACCTGGTTTGAGTGCAGTTGCACCTGGTAATGGTGAAATTAGAATACCGCCTGTTTCAGTTTGCCACCATGTATCAACAATTGGGCAACGGCCTTCACCCACCACTTCGTGATACCAGTTCCATGCTTCAGGGTTAATTGGTTCACCCACCGAACCAAGCAAACGTAAACTGCTGCGATCACTTTCACGGACATAGGCATCACCTTCACGCATCATCGCGCGAATCGCAGTTGGTGCAGTATACAAAATGGTAACGTTATGCTTATCAATTACATGCCCGATACGTGCCCACGTTGGGTATTGAGGAATCCCTTCAAACATCACTGTGGTGGTTGCATTGCTTAATGGACCATACAACAAATAGCTATGTCCTGTAATCCAACCCACATCAGCAGTACACCAGTACACATCATCTTCTTTTAGATCAAAGACTTCTCTAAATGTGGTGTTCACATAAACTAAATAACCACCCGTGGTATGTAATACCCCTTTTGGTTTGCCTGTAGAACCCGAGGTATAGAGAATGAATAGAGGATCTTCCGCTTTCATCGGTTCAGGTGGGCAATGCTCATCCACTTCCATGATGGCAAGGTGGTACCAAACGTCACGATCATCATTGAATTGAATTGGGTTTCCAGTACGATGAACCACGATTACATGTTCAACACTTTCTGTCCCTTTGATTTGCAAAGCAGCATCTACATTCTCTTTCAATGGAATCAGCTTGCCACCGCGCATGCCAGCATCTGCAGTAATCACTAATTTTGCTTGGCTATCTTCAATACGACTCGCCAATGAGTCGGGTGAGAAACCACCAAACACTACACAATGGACTGCCCCAATACGTGCACAAGCCAACATCGCAATTGCTGCTTCAGGCACCATTGGCATATATAAAACAACACGATCACCCTTCACAATGCCCTGCTTTTTCAATACATTTGCGAAGCGGCATACTTCGTCATGTAATTCAGCAAAAGAAATAATTTTATGACGTGATGGATGATCACCTTCCCAAATAATGGCAGGCTTTAAAGGGTTAGTTTTTAGATGACGATCCAAACAGTTTGCGGAGACGTTCAACTCCCCATCTGCAAACCATTCGATCTTGAAATTGTCCTGTTGAAAACTAGTATTTTTCACTTGGGTAAAAGGCTTGATCCAATCGACCTTTTTCGCTTCTTCAGCCCAGAATGCATCTGGCTGCTCGATAGAGTACTGATAACGTTTGAAATAGTCTGTTTCCGAGATTCTTGCCGTTTCTTTAAATTTCTCTGGCACTAGGTAGATTTCTTTCATAGCTCACTTCCTTGGTTTTTTATTTCATACCTTAGATATACTCATCTAGCATTGGTATGTTTTGTTTTCTCTTGCAGTATGGTCACCATTAACAAGAGCAAACAATTCGGCTTTGGTCGTAGGACTGTTATTGTTTTACAACCAATTTTATTTCAAAAATTTACTCAAAATAATTTAAAATTTAACAGCTTGTCTATGCTTTTTCTTTTTAAAATAAGTGAATATTTTGATCATTATGCATAGATTTAAAGATTAAATAATCAAAAAAATAGGTATCTGTAATGTTTGACTCTTCATCCACTGGTCGTAATGCTTTAGTAAAAGATAATCCACTGTCACCTAAAGGACGTTTTAATCGTCTGAGTTATTTGGGTTGGTATGGGTTACTGACCATCGTTTATCTCGCTACCTTCATTTGTATTATTGTCTTTGCAGGTCAATTGAGCATCAACAGTGTCAATGTAAATGATCCTATCATGCCTGCATTTTCAGGCATTGCGGTACTCGCACTAGTGATCTCATGGTTTCTCGCTTTTTATTTTCAAATCGTTTTTCTTATTCGACGTTTACATGATTTGAATAAAACAGGTTGGCTAAGCTTGCTATTACTGGTGCCATTTATCCAATTAGTTTTCACTCTCTATGTATTACTTGCAGCAGGAACACCTCACCGAAACGATTATGGGGATGTTCGCCCATCAAGAACTTGGGAAAAATTACTCGCTTTGATTATGATTCTCCTCAGTCTATTTATGATTTTCGGCATGTTTGTTTTTGCTTATTATTTCGCAAGTCCTGATTTTTGGGATGCACCGACACAGATGATTCAAAACACAACCGAATATTTCTAAATCGACATCAATCGCTACTGTTAACGAATTTTTCATGCGTGCTGACGATAAATTTATTATGATTGCGTTCCTCATCACACCCAACTTTGCGAAATAGAGATTTTCTTGTGGCAAATGAACAACCGACATTGACTGATGTCGCAAAAGATACTGGCGAATTGATTCACCAAGCAGGTGCCAAAACAACGCAAACTGTATTGGCACACACTGAAAAGTATCAAGATGCATATACGACCATCGATAAGATCATGGACAGTTTCTGGGAACGCGTTCCTTATATTTGTATTGCTCTGGTCGTTTTTATCATTTTCTGGTTACTGACCAAACTATTTAAATTGTTTATTCGTAAAACCTTGGAAAATCGAACTTACACGCGTCAAAATTTGGTGTTGGTATTAAACCGTGTCGGAAGTACCTTTATTATTTTCTTTGGTTTCCTAATCGCACTTGTGATCGCAATTCCAGGTTTTACACCGAGTCAATTGATTGGTGCTCTTGGAATTGGTTCGGTAGCAATTGGTTTTGCCTTTAAAGATATTTTCCAAAACTTACTGTCAGGAATCTTAATCTTGCTCAGTGAACCTTTCCGTATCGGTGACGATATCGTAGTCAATGGTTTGGAAGGAAATGTTGAAGATATCCAAATTCGTGCAACATTTTTACGCTCTCCCGATGGTCGTCGCATCGTGATTCCAAACGCGACGGTATATACCAGCGCTGTTATTGTGAACAGTGCGTATCAACGTCGCCGCTGCGAGTTTGTTGTAGGAATTGGGTATGAAGATGACATGCAAAAGGCTAAGAAAATTATTCTGGATATCCTGAATAATAATATGACTGTACTCAGTCAGCCTGCTTTTTCTGTAAATGTCACTGCTTTGGCGGATTTCTCAATTAATTTAACCGTGCGTTGGTGGGTCAACACCACCGAGACATCGACCTCTGCATCGATCAGTGAAATTCAAGAATTGGTTGTTACGGCTTTTGATGAGAAAGGGATTTCGATTCCTTACCCTGTGCAAGAAGTCAAAGTCTATCGCGGTGATCAATCAGATAACACTGAAAATTTAGACAAACAAACGACCTAAGATATTCGACACCGCTGTTTCAGTTCGCAAAATTCGGTTGCCTAGACTCATTGCTTGGCAACCATTTTTTTTGAGTAACTCAATTTCGTAAGGTATAAACCCACCTTCTGGCCCCACTATTAAATTACAGCCATGAGCTATCGCATGGGGCATCGATTGTTCTGCATAAGGATGTGCGACATAAGCAGGTCTTTGCTCTGAGATCAAAGTTGGTAAGACATCTTCAACAAAAGGTTTAAACCGCTTGTAGAGTTGAATTTCAGGGACAATCGTATCGCCAGCTTGCTCTAAGCCGAGTGTCACATAATCATCGAGTTGTTGCAGAAAAGGACTTTGCCAATAACTTTTATCAACCCGATAGCTATGAATCAAACTTATGCGTTCCACACCTAGCGTCACCGCATCCATAATCATACGTCGCAACACTTTGGGGCGAGGTAAGGCCAAGATCAAATGCACAGGAACTTTGTTCGGCACATTTTCTGCTTGAATGGGTCTTAGCATAATCTGCTGTGCTGTAATACTCTGCACCTCAGTGAGATAACGCTGACCATCACGAACGCCTACCTTTAAAGTATCTCCAGCCTTTAATTGAAGATGTTGATTCAAGTGCTTAATTTGACGTTGATCCTCGATTGACCAAATATCCCTTGAGCCATCTTGGTTCGCGTCCAGTAAAACGATATTCATGAAGCAGTTCGTTGCGCTAAATAATAGTCAATTAATTGAATATGTTTTTGCAATGAGCCTTTATTGCGTTGTAACACCAATTTAGCTTGATGAATTAATCGCTGGCTTTGCTCTGGATGATTTAGGCAACTCATCAGATTTTGTATAACTAGCTCAGCATTTTCAGCAACAAGGATCCCTTGTTCCGTCACAAACTCATCGACAATTGTTTGAAAATTAAAATAGCGAGGACCAATCACAGTGGGTACATCTAAAACCATCGGTTCTAAGATATTGTGCCCACCGCCTGGTTCATTGAGTGAACCACCGACAAAACATGCCTGACTTAATGCATACCATAACCACATCTCACCCATACTATCTGCAAGATATACCTGCGTATCCACTGTAATCTCTTGTTTGAGACTACGCCGCTGCGTATTTAAATTCAGGTTTTGGCAGATCTTATGTACCTCATCAAAACGCTCTGGATGACGTGGTACAACGATACATAACAAATGAGGGTTTGAATTTAAATGTGGCTGTAATTGCTTAAGTAACTGTTCTTCTTCAGGTGCATGTGTGCTGGCTAAAGTAATTATTTGGCGTTTCTCTAACTGCCATTCCTGTTTTAACTGTTCAGCTTGCTCAATAAAGGAGGTTGGAGCACTAATATCAAATTTAATATTTCCAACAACCTGACTTTTGGCTTTCTCTAAGCCTAAATCTACATAGCGTTGCTGTGTCGCTTGATCTTGCGCCAACATCCACGTTAATTGTTGCAACATAACTTGGGTAAGTCGACTTACCTTGGCATAGCCTTTGGCGGATTTTTCAGAAAGACGTGCATTAAGCAAAATACATGGAATCTGTTGCTGTTTCGCTTGGGCAATTAAATTTGGCCAAATCTCAGTTTCAACTAAAGCGAGTAGCTTCGGCTGATACAAATCAAAAAATTGCTTGAGTAATGGTTTTTGATCAACAGGCAAATATACAGCTTGAAATAACGCTAAGTAGGGTGCTTTAAGAAAAAGTGATTTGGCACGGGCTTGCCCCGTTTTTGTGGTATTGGTCACTAAGACAGGATGACCTAATTTTAAATAATGCTCGATAAGAGGTTGTGCAGCATTGGTTTCACCTACAGAAACCACATGGAACCAGATCGTATGCAGGTTTTTTGGCGTTTGAAATGGTCCAAAACGCTCAAGGCATTCTTGTTGAAAGAGCTCTTCGCTTTCAGCACGTTGTTTTATTTTCCAGCGGTATAAAGGCTTGAGACAAGCCAATAAAATGTTATACCAAAATGGTGTTTGTTGTGCTGCGATTTCCTGCGCCATCCTAGACCATATATTTCGATTTGATTTCAGCACATTATGCGGAATTTCAAAAAAAAACTCATGCCATTTTGGTAAATGACATGAGTAATTCTAAAAACAACTTAAGCTTCGAGTTGTTCAAAAACAGGATAATCCGTATAACCTTCGGCACTCGGACCATACAAGGTATCGAATTGAACCTGATTAAGCGGTAGATCATTTTCCAAACGCTCGAATAAATCAGGATTTGCGATATATGCTAAACCAAATGCAACTGCATCCGCTTGTTCAGTTGCTAAAATACGCTTGGCTGAATCTGGCGTTAATTTTTCGTTGGCAATCCAAGCACCTTTGAATTTAGGACGCAACTTTGGTTGTAAACTATCTTCAGCTTCATACTCGCGAGTAAAGATAAACGCAACATTACGCTGATCTAATTGCTCAACGACATAACCAAAAGTTGCTAATGGATTATCATCACCCATATCATGAGAATCAGCACGTGGCGCTAAATGTACACCGACACGACCTGCACCCCATACTTCAATAAATGCATCAACGACTTGCAACAACAAACGTGCACGGTTTTCAATTGAACCACCGTATTCATCTTCGCGAGTATTGGTTTTACTTTGCAAGAATTGATCAATTAGATATCCA
Source organism: Acinetobacter sp. SK-43 (assembly GCF_015351505.1). Lineage (NCBI taxonomy): Bacteria > Pseudomonadati > Pseudomonadota > Gammaproteobacteria > Moraxellales > Moraxellaceae > Acinetobacter > Acinetobacter sp. SK-43. Next base: position 34,641 of record NZ_JADKPY010000012.1, on the reverse strand, counting down.
TTGGCAGCATGCAGCTCAACACCATCAAAACCTGCAGCCTTCGCAAGTTCAGCAGCGTGTTTATACTCAACTACAATTTCTTGAATTTCTTCGTGCGATAAAGCTCTAGGTGTCACAAACGGGCGTTTCGGACGAAGTAAACTCACTTCCCCTGCTGGCTGGATTGCACTTGGTGCGACAGGTGTATCACCATCCAATAAGTCTGGATGTGAAATACGTCCTACATGCCATAACTGAACGACAATTTTTGAACCTTGCGCATGCACGGCTTTTACGATTTTATTCCAAGCTTGCGCTTGTTCTTGTGACCATAAACCTGGGGTATTGGCATAACCTACCGCTTTCGGGCTAATCACAGTCGCTTCAGTAATAATCAGACCTGCATTAGCACGTTGTTGGTAATATTCAACCATCAGATCATTTGGGATACGTTGTTCACCGCTACGTGCTCTTGTTAACGGTGCTAAAACCAAACGGTTCTTGATTGTAAAGTCACCGACTTGCAATGCAGAATTTAACTCAGCCATAATCGCCTCAACTTACACTTGTTACTTTAAAGTGTTTGTTTTAAATGTTCGATGTATTGCTGAATCAAAGCTTCATTACGCGTAAAATATGACCATTGCCCATATTTCTCAACCTTAATCAAACCTGCTTGCTGTAATACAGACAGATGATTTGACATGGTCGATTGAGCAACCTTTCCTAAACGTTCGATGTGTCCTGCACATACGCCGCGTTCGAAACTGCCACCACATTCTTGTACAGGTAAAAATTGCTCAGGCTCTTTCAGCCATAGCAAAATCTGTCGACGCAACGGATTGGCTAAGGCTTTGCTTATAACATCAATATCCATAGACTCACCACGTTTCTCAACAGGCAAAGCTTTGTTCAGCATCTCAACCCAGTATATCGAATTTTATAAATATTAATATCTATTTTTTTCGATATTAATATCATGTTTTTTCGATTAAGGGTCGAGAGCTGAACGAAATTGCCGTTTTTATTGGATAAAACTTACAGACCTTGTTTTAAACTCGCTTCAATAAACTTGTCTAAATCCCCATCAAGCACAGCTTTTGTATTGGAGTTTTCGACACCTGTACGCAAGTCTTTAATACGTGAGTCATCAAGTACATAAGAGCGAATCTGACTTCCCCAGCCAATATCCGATTTAGAATCTTCGAGCGCCTGAGCTGCTTCGTTGCGCTTGCTCATTTCTAACTCATAGAGTTTGGCACGTAGTTGTTTCCACGCATGGTCACGGTTGGCATGTTGTGAACGTTGGTTCTGACATGCAACCACAATACCTGTTGGCGCGTGAGTCAGACGAACAGCTGAGTCAGTTTTGTTAATATGCTGACCACCCGCGCCTGATGCACGATAGGTATCCGTACGGACATCTGATGGATTGATATCAATTTCGATATTGTCATCAATCTCTGGTGAAACGAATACGGCAGAGAATGAAGTGTGACGGTTATTATTACTATCGAATGGAGATTTACGAACTAAACGGTGTACACCACTTTCTGTACGTAACCAACCATAAGCAAATTCACCATCAACTCGAATCGTCGCTGATTTAATACCCGCCACGTCACCATCAGAAACTTCCATCAGTTCTGCTTTGAAACCATGACGCTCGATCCAACGCATATACATACGTAATAACATCGAAGCCCAGTCTTGTGCCTCTGTACCACCCGAACCAGATTGGATTTCAAGGAAGCATGGGTTTGGATCCATCGGATTACTAAACATACGACGGAATTCGAGGTTCCCAAGAGCTTGTTCAGCGCTATCTAATTCTGCTTGCACATCTTCAAGCAAGCTTTCATCATCGGCTTCAACAGCCAGATCAAGCATCGCTTTTGCATCATCTAGCTGTTCTGCAAGACGATCAAATACACCCAAAGTATTTTCTAAACTGCCCTTTTCTTTTGCAATTGCTTGCGCACGACTTTGGTCATTCCAAATCGCAGGGTCTTCTAATTCTCTTAAAACTTCTTCTAAACGCTCTGCTTTTAGATCGTAGTCAAAGATACCCCCGTAGTGTTTGGCTACGATCAGATAAATCTTTCAATTGGATTAAATACGGATTGATTTCCACGCGTCTGTTCTCACAAATTTTCACCTAACCTAATATTTTAACATAAGTGCTTTATGCGACACAGCCATAACCTTTTAAAGTGTTTTTCTTATAGATTTACTATTTACTTATCAGAAATATTGAAACAAAGTAATCGTACTTTGAAACATCTAGCGACAAGATTGTTGCTTAAATACACGAAAATTACCTAAACACACAATCTCTCCTAAGTTTTAATAAATCAAAACATTATTAAATACTAGTTATAAATCAATATTTTATATTGTAAATTTTACACAAAAATTACATTCGTACAGTTTGATTACTTTCCTTTGATTGACCAGCTAAAGTTTTTAACTAGACTGAGAGTTGTAACAAAACATGTAATTAACATTCAATTGGTTCATTATCTCAAAGGGGAGTAGCCATGAAAAAATTAGCAATTGCATCAGCACTTTTATCTGCTTTGGCAGTAACAGGTACTACACATGCGTATCAAGCTGAAGTCGGTGGTTCATATACTTATACAGATTGGGATCAGTTCGATAGTACACATAGTTTTGGTGTAGATGGGACTTATTACTTTAATCCAGTCCAAACACGTAATGCACCTCTTGCTGAAGCAGCGTTCTTGAACCGCTCTAGTAATGTAAATGCAAAAGTGAATTATGCCGACAATGACGGTGTGAAGAACTCGCAATACGGTGTTGGTGTTGAATACTTCGTTCCGAACAGTGACTTTTACTTAAGCGGTAATTTAGGTCGTGACGAACTTGAAGTAGACAACCTGCCAATCGATCAAAAAGTAACAACTTATAGTGCTGAGGTAGGTTATTTACCAGCACCAGGTTTATTACTTGCGCTTGGTGTTAAAGGATACGATGAGAAAGATGGTAAAGATGGCGCTGACCCAACTGTACGTGCTAAATACGTCACCCAGGTTGGAGCGAATGATGTCAACCTAGAAGCTTATGGCGCATTTGGTGATTTAGATGAGTACGGTGTTAAAGGTGACTTCTATCTCGACAAAACCTTAAGTGTCGGTGCAGATTACTACAACAATGACCTCACAGAACGTGATGAATGGGGTATTTCTGCGAAGAAATTCCTAAATCAACAAGTAAGTTTAGAAGGTCGTGTTGGTTTTGGTGATGACTACAATACCTATGGTATCCGTGGTGCATATCGCTTCTAAATAAGAAAGTGACTAAACATCACTTCATACGAAAAGACAAAAGCCCTGCTCTTTAAGATCAGGGCTTTTTTTTATTTCTTAGATAAAAGTACATAGAAAAAGAATTAAGTCTCAAACCAATGGGTCGAAAAAAATATCAATAAAATTTTACTGTTCATTTAAGCATTATTGACGTGTTTTCAAATATCACTACACTACATCGCGCAATAACTTATTAATAGCACGTATTATTTTAACAAGGGGTCAGGTTTTTTATGAAAAAATTAAGTCTTATTACTGCATTATTAACATCTTGCATCGGTTTAAATGCAAATGCATACCAAACTCAGCTAATGGGTGCTTATGAATATACATATATTAAAGACAGCGAAATGGATAGCCATCGCGTTAACACCGCAAGTGTAAACGGTAAATATTATTTTAACCCAGTTCAAACACGTAATGCTCCACTAGCGGAAGCGGCATTCTTAGATAAAACATCAAACATTGGCTTAGGTTATACCTATGCAGAAGAATCAGGTATTTATTCTTTTGTGAATTTTGGCGGAATACCGCAAATAAACGTAGATTTCAAACAAGAGTTCAACTCTATCGGTCTTAATGGTGAATTTTATATTCCCAACACGCAATTCTATATCTCAGGAAGTCTGCATAGAACCGACATAGAAGCGATTGCAAAGAGCTATAATGAGTCTTACAAATTTGCGAGTGATGATGGCAATGGTTATTCGGCTGAAGTAGGCTTTCTTCCAACACATGGGATGCTACTTGCCGTAGGTGTCGCAGATTTATCGAAAAGTTTTGATCCTATTCAAGCTGCTCAATATGGCTTTATCACAACTTATTCAAATGCAGTCGCTATCACAGGCGAAGACGATGAAGACACTGCGATTACGCTTCGTGCTAAATATGTTTCACCTATTGCAGGTTATTACACCAATTTTGAAGCTCAGAGCTATATAGGTGATGAGACAACATATCGTTTAGCTGCTGATCTCTATCTAGACCCAACACTCAGTGTCGGAATTGCATTCGCAGATTCAACCGCTGAAGATGCAGATACCATTTTCAGCATTCGTACGCAAAAATTCTTTACCCCAACATTTGCTGTGGGTATTGGTTATACAGGGATCGACGGCGCGAACTCGTATGGAATTAACGGCACATTCCGCTACTAATCTTTCTAAAAACCGCTCAAATTTGAGCGGTTTTTTATTGTTTTAAATGCACAACCTGTAATTGTAGACTGACATTTCCATTAAAAACATTACGCTCCAAGGTATAGACCAAATCAACAAAACCCTGCATTGGATTAAACTCAAAACGGTCAACCGCATTAAATGCAATTGCATCAATCGACTGTGTACCAAGTGAAAGTTTTAACTTGAGATGCTGATCTTTCAACCAGCGATAATCAATGACTTTGAATGTTCCTTGAAATTGTGGAAATGGAAATTTTTGTCCCCATGGCCCCATTTGTTCAATCCAATCCACTGTAGATAGATCTAAAGCGTTCTCAGGCAACTCACCATCTGTCCAAATCGTTGCATGAAACAATTCAGCATCCATTTCAGCAATTGTCTGAATAAATAGCTGTTTGAACTCATTAAAATGTGCTTTTTTGAGCGTCAAACCCGCTGCCGCTGCATGCCCACCAAAATGAGTCACAAGATGCGGATATTGCTCTGCGACATGTTCAATCATATCGCGGATATGAATCCCATCAATAGAACGTGCAGATCCCTTAATATGAATACCATCTTCATCGGGGGCAAAAACTAAACTCGGACGATGAAACTGCTCCTTTAAACGTCCAGCGACAATCCCAATTACACCTTGATGCCACTGTTCGTCATACATCACGATAGCGGGCGGAATTTGATCTGTTTCAAGTTGAACGTTTTGCAAAGCAATTAATGCTTGTTGCTTCATTTCAGTTTCAACTTGGCGTCGCTCAACATTTAACTGATTGAGTTGCTGTGCCAGTGGATAAGCTGTTGCCATATCCTCCGCGAGTAAGCATTCGATCCCAATTCTCATACTTTCCATACGACCAGCAGCATTGATTCTCGGTCCTAAGACGAAACCCAAATCTTGTGCTCGCAAAGTTGAAGCCTCTCGACCTGCGACGTCAAGTAGCGCGAGAATACCTGCCCGACATTGGTTTTGCTGAATACGTTTTAGACCTGCATCAATCAAAATACGATTGTTGTAATCCAAACTTGCAACATCCGCATAAGTACCTAAAGCAACCAAATCCAAGTATTGAGACACTTTGCTAGTACTTTTATTTTGCTGACTACGGTGACTTGCCAATTTTGCTAAGACATAGAAAGCAACGCCAACCCCCGCCAGTGACTTACTCGAAAAGTCACAATCCAACTGATTAGGATTAACCACAGCTTCCGCACTAGGTGTTGGCTTAGTGGTCAGGTGATGATCTGTAATGATCACCTGCATTCCAAGTGCTTGAGCGACCTCAACACCTGCATGGCTCGAAATGCCATTATCAACGGTAATCAATAAATCTGGGCGATAAGTCTGGGCTGCTAACTCTGCAATCTTAGGTGTTAAACCATAACCATATTTAAATCGATCAGGAACAAGATACTCAACTCTTGCTCCCATCTCTCGAAGTACGAGAACCATCAAAGCCGTACTGGTTGCACCATCAGCATCATAATCTCCCACAATTACGATTTGTAATTGACGATCAATTGCTTGATCAATGATTTCTACAGCTCGATCCAAATCTTTTAGATTGGGTGCAAGCAGATGTTTAAGCTTCAGTTCTAGTTCTTGCTCTGAGGCAACACCACGTCGTGCCAAAATCTCGGCAATAAACGTTGGCACGCCCTGAAACTGTTCAGGGCGTGTGAGTAATGGTCTTTCTAAAATTTGAATTTTTGTCATTTATGGCATCAATCGTTGAACAACCCAAACCTGATCTGTTCTTTCATAACTCAAACGATCATGTAAACGATTTGGTCGACCTTGCCAAAACTCATAATAATCTGCTTCTAAACGATAACCGCCCCAAAATACAGGTTTAGCAAGCTCCTCTTGATCACCCACTTGCTGCTGCAAGTCCTCAAAACGAGACTGTAATGCTTCACGATCAGCAATCACACCACTTTGAGGTGTACTGATATGTGCTGCAATCTGACTGTCACGTGGGCGTTTATGGTAATAGTCGGTTGATTCCTGTTCAGAAATCTTAGTCACCTTTCCACTAATCCGCACTTGTCGTTCCAAACTCGGCCAATAAAACAATAACTGAGCGTATGGATTTTCCGCGAGATCCAAACCTTTTTGACTATCGTAATTGGTGTAGAAATCGTATCCGTTTTCAGTCGCTCCACGGAGTAAAACCGTACGAACATGTGGTCGACCTAGTCGATTAGCTGTTGCTAACGACATTGCGTATGGTTCATGCAAATTTGCAGCTAAGGCGTGATTAAACCAGTTTAAAAATTGAAGATGAGGATCATGACTGATTTGAGACTCATGCAACTCACCTTGCTCATAGCTTAAACGTAGTTCACTCAAATCTTTAATAACATCGTTCATTCTTGTCACCTTTTAAGCAGCTTGTGCTTGAGCTCGGACCGCTTCTGCTAAGTGATTTGCCAAGGCTTCAACTTCTTCCAATTGATCGCCCTCCACCATGACACGGATCACAGGCTCTGTACCTGATTTACGAATCAAAATACGTCCACGACCCTCAAGTTGTTTTTCGGCTTTATCAAATTCAGCGACTAAGGCTGGGATAGAATATGGGTCGAGCATTTGCTGCAAACGAACATTTACCAACACTTGAGGGAATAAAACAAAATCTTCAACCAATTCATGCAAAGCTTTACTTTGCTCTACCATGACAGTGAGCACTTGCAATGCAGCAATAATGGCATCGCCTGTCGTACTCTTATCAAGGGTCAAGATATGACCAGATGGTTCACCACCAATCACCCAATTATTTTCTTCAAGTGCCTGTAATACATAACGGTCACCGACTTTAGCTCGTACAAAATTGACATTTGCTTTTGCTAAAGCCAACTCAAGTGCCATATTACTCATCACTGTACCCACAATACCTACAGGTTTATGACTTGCTTGAGTCGCCAGAATATACAGGATATGGTCACCATCAACCAATTGACCGTGTTTATCAACCATCACGACACGATCTGCATCACCATCAAAAGCAATACCTAGATCTGCTTGTTGCTCTACAACGGCTTTCTGCAATAGTTCAGGATGCGTTGAGCCACAGTTTTCATTGATGTTTAAACCATCTGGCTCATTAAATAATGGAATCACCTTCGCACCCAACTCACGGAATACAGAAGGTCCAACGCTGTAGGCTGCACCATTTGCACAATCGACAACAATTTTTAAATTTCGTAAGTCGAAATGATATGGGAAAGTTGACTTACAGAACTCGATATAACGACCATTTGCATCTTTTACACGAACACTTTTACCTAGGTTAGCCGTATCATCAATCACTAAATCTTTTTCTAATTCTTGATTGATCTCATTTTGTAAGGCATCTGGGAGTTTTTTACCTTCACCTGAGAAAAATTTAATCCCATTATCAAAGTAAGGGTTATGTGATGCTGAAATCACAATACCTGCATGTGCATGCAAAGCACGTGTTAAATGCGCTATAGCAGGCGTTGGTAATGGCCCCAACAAATGCACATACACACCTGCTGCGTTTAAACCTGCTTGGAGAGCTGCTTCTAGAATATAACCTGATAAACGCGTATCTTTACCCATAACCACAATTGGTTTGTTTTTAGGACTATTTCTTTTTAATACTTTTCCTGCTGCAAATCCTAATTTTAATGCAAATTCAGGGGTAATCGGCATTTGTCCAAATTTGCCACGAATTCCATCAGTTCCAAAATAGCTCATTCTTTACTCGCTTTCTTATCTTTATATGACGTATCGTCATATCATTTTTCATCTGTTTTACTTTACACCAAAACAAAAAAACCGTCAGTGGACTGACGGTTTTTTTATTGCCAAAATTACTAAAGATCAACCTACACGATAGTTTGGTGCTTCTTTAGTAATCGTCACATCATGAACATGTGATTCAGACATGCCTGCCGAAGTAATTTTCACAAATTTTGCATTTTGACGAAGATCTTCAATCACAGATGAACCTGTATAGCCCATAGAAGAACGTAAACCACCCATCATTTGATGGATGATATTGCCCATTGGACCTTTATATGGAACACGACCTTCGATGCCTTCTGGGACCAACTTTTCAGCACCCGCTTTAGAGTCTTGGAAATAACGGTCAGCAGAACCTGTTACTCCCGCCATTGCACCCAATGAACCCATACCACGATACGCTTTATAGTAACGACCTTGGAAGAATTCAACTTCACCTGGCGCTTCTTCAGTACCAGCAAGGAGTGAACCGACCATGATCGTGCTCGCACCTGCGCCAATCGCTTTCGCCATATCGCCAGAGAAACGAATACCGCCATCTGCGATCAATGGAATTTGATCTTTTAGTGCATTGGCAACACTATCAATTGCCGAAATCTGCGGCATACCAATACCAGCAACGATACGTGTTGTACAGATCGAACCAGGACCAATACCAACTTTAACAGCATCAGCACCCGCATCAAGTAACGCCAATGCAGCATCACCTGTTGCAATATTTCCACCAATCACTTGAACTTGTGGATAGTTTGCTTTAACCCAACGTACACGCTCAATCACACCAGCTGAGTGACCATGTGCAGTATCAACGACGATCGCATCAACACCCGCATCAACTAAAGCTTCAACACGGCTAGGTGTTTCAGCACCTGTACCAACTGCTGCACCTACGCGTAAACGACCAAGGTCATCTTTACAACTGTTTGGATAGCTTTCCGCTTTACGGAAGTCAGTCACCGTAATTAAGCCTTTGAGTTCATTGTTTTCGCCAACAACTAAGACTTTTTCAATACGGTGCTTTTGCAACAAAGCTTGAATATTTTCTTTCGACTCACCTTCACGAACAGTCACTAGACGGTCTTGACCCGTCATGATGTTGCTCACTGGTTGTTCAAGATTGGTTTCAAAACGAGTATCACGACCTGTGACGATACCCACAACTTTGCCATCTTTTACAACAGGTACACCGCTAATATTATTGGCTTGAGTAATTGCAATAAGTTCACGAACTGTCGTTTCAGGAGTTACTGTTATTGGGTCTTTCACCATTCCAGCTTCGAATTTTTTTACACGGCGTACTTCCGCAGCTTGTGCGGCAATATCCATGTTTTTATGCAAAATACCGATACCGCCATTTTGCGCCATCGCAATCGCCATACGTGATTCAGTCACGGTATCCATTGCAGCAGAAACAAGAGGGATATTAAGTTGAATTCCGCGAGTTAAACGTGTCTTTAAGGAGACATCTTTTGGGAGAACAGTTGAGTAGGCAGGAAGTAATAAGACATCATCGAAGGTTAACGCTTCTTGAACGATGGTCAGCATAACAATCTCACTGGTAAATTCCGTGAGCTATTATAAACAAATTTCAGGGTGATTTTCATTTTCTATGATGAAAATTATTTGAGAAAAGCTGTTGATCGATATATCAACTGCTTCAAAAACTCAATTTAAGCTATCGCAATCAACAGACTTGATCATAATCTTCATTATTTTCTGAGTCTTGTTGTTCAATATCTATCAACGGGATCAGATTGTATTTGAGCCTTGCTTTATTGCATTGTTCATCCGCAATTTTCACTTCTTTACAAGTTGTGCTTCGAGCATGATATATCGAACAACTCACACGCGTTCCAACCTCACCTTCAAGAGCAATGCATTTGGGCTGTGATTGGTTGGTTCCCTTCATACAAGAATAAATAGCCGTGATTGGCTCAACCATTGTTTCAGGGATATATTCAGCTTCAGCCCAATAAAATGAAACTCGATAATTCGCGCAGCATGCACCACAAGTCATACATACATCTGGCGTTGCAATTTGAGACAACATTTTTTAAAATTCTCGTTATCAAAACCAATTCCTTTGCAACGAGAATCCTAAAAAAAGTCATTCTGAAAAACAATATTGCCTATAAATTTTTTATGCAATCATGCGTCGATTTTGCTAAATCACCTACATCCAAATTAGGTTGTTGGGCAGCTAAATACGTATTCGCTCATCAGATCAACACCGCATTCAAGTGTTTCAATCCAATCAAGAAATTGATTGATCATTTCTTTACCGACAAATGCCGTGCCATGCTGTGGAACGATCATATCAATATCCATTTGACGAACCATATTGACCCATAAACGTATCACTTTGTTGGAACACATATAGCGTTGGTGAAAGCCTTTCATTTTTTTAATATGCGCTTCAAAGTCGACAATCGGCAGACTAGCATCTTCAACAATTGATGCGCCCATATCACCTGAGAAAAGAATCTTTGCAGTTGGGTCATAAAACTGAAAATTCCCGACGGAATGTAAGAAATGCGCAGGAACTGCAATAATCGCCGACTCTCCCAAAGGAATAACTTGACCTGTATCAGGGAGTTCAATCAAACGCTCTTCCCAATTGCCTTTCATTCGATCACTCATAAAAGCAGAATTGAGATGGGGTAAGAAACGTGCCCATAGCTTAGATGCAACGACTTTAGCATCGGTATAGACCAACCAACGTGGCATCGAAGTGATAATGTCAGGATCTTGATGCGAAGCCATCACATAATCTAGATTCTTCAATTTGGTATAGCGATTAAGTTCCATTGTGAGCGGAACATAAGTCAAATCACCACCTGGATCTAAGACGGCTGCACGATCATGATCAATAATTAAAAACTGGTTGGCTTGAATTCCCTCACCTTTTACCAAACTGGTAAAACTAATACATTTATGCTGACCATTATCGAATAATATCTGTGATGTTGTCCTTTCAAAGCTCATAGCAACCCCATAAAAATTCTTTAAATATGAATTATTTTAATTCCATAATAAAATAATGGGATTAAGTTAATGTTTCAATCGAATGTTGGATATTTATCGTAATTTTTAAAAAATTATTTTTCGATATATTTATTGGATTTAGCACGCCCAAGCTTTAAAATATAATAATTCTCATTAGCATCTTTATTGATCTGCCCTTTCTTGGAAATTTCTATGCTCTTTACGCGCCCCACTTTACTTGTAACCTTTATTTTGAGCCATATAACAAGCGCTGCTTATGCAACTGAAGATCAAAGCAATATCCTTCCAACAATTTCCATCAAAGCTCAACAAGATAAAAACAATGATTATGTGGCGACACAAGCAACATCCACTTTGAAATCAAATGCGCCATTATTTAAAACAGCACAGTCTGTTACGGTGATTACCCAAGAACAATTACAACAAAAACAAGCTCAAACTTTGGCTGAAGCCCTAAATGGTGTTGCAGGGGTCGTCTCAGGGCAACTCGGAAGGCGGGGTTGGGATGATTTTATTATTCGTGGGCAAACCTCATCTGATCAGGTCTTTATTGATGGGTTACGTCAAGGTCAAAGTACCTTTGTTGCTACTGAAGTTTCAGGTATGGATCAAGTTCAAATTTTAAAAGGACCTGCATCGGTTAACTTTGGTTTAGTTCAACCTGGTGGCATGGTGAACATGGTCACCAAACGCCCACAAGCCGAGAGCTTTTACCGCAGCGCTTTCACCTACGGCTCTCATCAACTCAAGCAAGCAACATTCGATATCAACTACAGTCCAAATAAAAGTGAGAAAGGTGCTTTTCGCTTAAATGGTCGCATCTCTGATCAAAATGATCCGACTGACTTCGTTTATTTTAAAAACTACTATATCTCACCTTCTTATAATTTTGATTTAGGCGATAAAACCGATTTATCAGTAATTGCCAGCTATCAACATCGTGAATATCTACGACAACAAGGTTTACCAGTCTTAGGTACATTATTAAATAATCCAAATGGCGCATTGAATCCCAAACTATTAATTAGTGAACCATCACATGGCGCTTATGAGGCCGATGTCTATCGTATAGGTTATAATTTCGCACATCGTTTTGAAAATGATTGGCAATTTAAACAAAACTTTGCAGTACAAAAAACAGAAATGCTTGGACCCGCAGTATTTGCTGCAACAGGTAAAAACTTTTGGGCAAAAAATGAAGAAGGTAAAATTGATTACACCACGATCCAACGACAAGGGCGTTATCAAGATGTCGATAACTTAAATTTTTCTATCGATAATCAACTGCAAAAAACATTAAATTTCGGTAACACCTCACATGAAATCACAGTGGGAGTTGATGCCATGCAAGAAAAAAGTGATTACATCAATAATCGTTGTACAGTGGGTAATTTGAATCTCTATAAACCTGAATACAATACCAAGGTGACTTGCCCAGATATACCGACCAACCATGATATCAATCGTCTCAGATATACAGGTTTATATCTTCGTGATCGAATCGAATTGAATGATCAGCTGGTTTTGAATCTCGCGGGGCGACATGACTGGACTGAAACAACCACTCAAAATTTAGTTAAAAATACCGAAACAACCCAATCTGAGAATGCATTTACAGGTAATGCCTCTTTGCTTTACAGCATCAATGAAATCGCTGCACCTTATGTGAGTTATGCAACCTCATTCTTACCTGTAATTGGTACAGATTTCCATGACAACGCCTTTAAACCCGAGAAAGGCAAGCAAATTGAAGTAGGTCTAAAACTACAAAGTCCAGATCAACGCATTCAAGGCAGTATCGCTTGGTTTGATTTACGTCGCCAAAATGTTTCCGTGACTGATCAAATCAACACAGGTTTTAAAGTACAACGTGGCGAACAGCTGACACGTGGAATCGAAACAGAGCTTGCAGCGCATTTATTTGATCAACTCAAAATTACAGCTGCCTATACCTACACGCCGGATGCAGAAATAAGTAAAGATACTCAAGCTGAGAATATCGGATTGACGATAGATAATGTTCCAAAGCACAGTTATAGCTTGTCTACACGCTATCGTTTTAAACCCAATTCAAATTTAGGTTGGTATGTAGGCGCAGGCGTTCGCGGTGAAAGCAAAAAAAGTGTTAATGGTTTAACAGTCGATCTTCCAAGCTATACCTTGTTTGATACTGAGGCAGGTTATGATGCCGAACACTGGGGTGCTCAACTGGCAATCCGCAATATGTTTGATAAAGGTTATTATGCTGGTGCGCTCAACGAGAACTTAGTTACTTTAGGCAATCCACGCCAAATTAATTTTACAGTGAAGTTTAATTATTAATTTTCTCTCGACATAAAACATGCACCTGCTCAACAACAGGTGCATGTTTGAATAAGATTAAGCAAAATAATAATGCTGAACTAAGGTTGAAATACCTACCACCAAGAAAATCGCTGCACCAATTTTATGGATCAAAGAGATTGGTAATTTATCAGCCAACTTATTACCAATAAATACTGCTGGGGCATTTGCAAGCATCATTCCAACAGTAGTACCACACATGACCCAAAATACACTGTCAAATCGTGCAGCTAAGGCAACAGTTGCAATTTGGGTTTTATCACCGATTTCGGCCAAGAAAAATAGAATAAAGGTCGCACCAAATACTCCAAATCTCTGCCATTTATTGATGCTTTCTGTTTCATCACCAAGTTCATCAGGGATCAACATCCAGATCGCCATCCCGATAAAACCAAGTGCAAGTATCCAAATCAAAATTTCAGGACTGAGAACAGTCGTAATCCATTGACCAAAAACAGCAGAAATACCGTGGTTAATCGTGGTTGCTAATAAAATTGCGATGAGGATTGGAACAGGTTTTCGGAAACGTGCTGCTAACAATAAAGCGAGTAATTGTGTCTTATCACCCATTTCAGCAAGGGCAACGATCGAAGTAGAGATGAGAAATTCATACATAATTGAATGCTCTGGCTAGCAATATATACCGATGATCTACCCCTCCTGCTAGCCAAAATCAATTAGATTGATGCAGAGTGATAAATCAAAGGTCTTGCCAACAAAAGCACAGCTAAATAGCTGTTCTTGGTTCTTTGCTATGATGACCATGTTCTGTTGAACAATTATGTTGATCATCACCTCTTTACTTTGCGTAAAGAGCGGCTACTCCCCAATGAAGTGTTTTTATTCTATCAAAGAACTTTATTGTTTTGAATCTTTAAGTCCAAAATTTCTGGTAACCCCACATTAACAATCGAACCAGACCTAATAGTAGAGCTAAATAAACACTTATACCAAGAAAACCAAAACTACCCCAGCCACTGCTCGTATTTAAATTTTGTGCCTGATGTTCCATCGCCATCACAATGGTTGCGACTAATAATTCAATCCCCATCACAATATAAAGCACCCACTCTGATGGAAAATGCAGAAAGCTCACCCATAATCCCATAAGCACAGAAACTACCAGCAATAATGGCAACATGACTCTATAAATCGCAAACATTTCTCCACCTCAAATTCAGTGCTTGATTCCCTCATTGCTCATTTTCAAATTGATAGCAAATAAAGTAACGTTTTTCTATATTCAACAAAAAGAAAACCCCGCCTGAGCGAGGTATTCTTAAATCAATTATTCGTTAGAGCAATAAGCTACGAATATCTTTTAATAGCTTGGTCAATTTATTGGTAAAGCGTGCCGCATCAGCCCCATTAATAACTCGATGATCATATGACAACGATAATGGCAACATTAAGCGTGGATCAAAATCTTTACCATTCCATACAGGTTGCATGGTTGCTGGAGAGATACCCAAAATTGCGACTTGAGGCCAGTTCACTAAAGGCGTAAATGCAGTTCCTCCAATACTACCTAAGCTCGTAATGGTAAAGTTGGCACCTTGCAAATCTTTCGGTGATAACTTACGATCACGCGCTTTTTGACTTAGCTCAGCCAATTCCATCGCGATTTGCTTAATGGATTTTTGGTCAGGATTACGCAGTACAGGAACTGTTAAGCCATCAGGTGTAGCGACTGCGATACCCATATGAATTTCGTTACGCAACAACACTGACTTTTGATCATCTGCCAAATGACCCGCGAAATAAGGTTCTTCTTTTAACAAGTGAGCAACCGCTTTCGCGATGAACGCTAAAATAGTTAAGCTAATTCCTTGTTTTTTGAACCCATCTTTCAGTTCGCCACGCCATGCTTCAAGCTCTGTAATATCAGCCAAGTCAAACTGCGTTACTTGTGGGATGAAGTTATTCAATGACAATTGCGGAACAGAGACCTGTTGCAAACGCGTCATTGCTTTTACTTCGCCACCACCGAAGGCAGTGAAATCAGGTAATGATGGCAAGCCTGAAGCGACAGGTGCAGCCTGTGTACTAGGAGCAGCTTGCGGTGCAGTTAAACGCGTTTTTACATAAGCAAAAACATCGTCTTTCATCACACGACCGTGTTCACCAGAGGCTTTCACTTGACCAAGGACTACTCCGAGTTCACGCGCCAATTTACGTACCGCTGGACCCGCATAAACTTTGGCATTGTCAGCTTCTTGCTCTTTGGTCAGCTTCTCAGCTTGCGCTGGCGCACTCGGTGCTGCTGTCGCTACCGCCTGTGGTTTTGTTGGTGCAGCTTCAGTAGCAGTTTGTTGCTTTGCAGCTGATTGAGTTTTTGGTGCTACTTGAGCAGCGGCCTGACCACTCACCTCTATCGTTGCCAAAGCCATGCCTTGACAAACTTCTTGATTGGCTGACACATGGATTGCTCTCACAATCCCCGCAACCGAGCTTGGAACTTCAACAGATGCCTTATCTGACTCAACCACGCATAAGCTTTGTTGAGCTTCAACGCGATCACCAACATTGACCAAAATTTCTGAAACAAGTGCTTTTTCTACACCTAGATCAGGTACTTCAATTTCAACATTACCTGTTGAGCTATTAGTTGCAGCTGAGGCTTCTGTAGTTGCTACTGTTTGAGCTGGAGCTACTTGCGGTTCAGATGGTACTACAGCACTCGCGGTCTTGACCTGAATCAATACCACTCCTTCCTTAATGCTGTCGCCTTCTTTGATTTGAATCGCTTCAACTACGCCTGCAACTGAACTCGGAACTTCGACCGTTGCCTTATCTGACTCAACAACGACAATACTTTGTTCAGCTTCAATTTCATCGCCAACTTTTACAAGAACTTCGGCAACCAAAGCTTTCTCAACACCAATATCTGGAACTTTTACATCCACAACTTGCGTCGAAGTCGCAGATTGGTTAACGACAGGTGCAGATGGAGTTTCAATCTGTTCAGATTGAGTTTCTACCTTCGGAGTTTCAACTTGAGCTGTTTCGACAACACGACTTTCCGTTGCTTGAGATTCTGCTTCCAGTTCAACTAAAGCAACACCTTCAGTAACTTCATCACCTTGCTTAACCAAAATACTTTTCACGATACCTGCGGCAGTACTTGGAACTTCTACCGTCGCTTTATCAGACTCTAGAACTAGAAGGCTATCTTCTACAGCGACTCGATCACCTACTTTTACCAAAATTTCGGCGACCAAAGCTTTATCAACGCCAATATCAGGTGCTTGGATTTGCATGATTAGTTCCCCTCACCTGTTTGGTTTTCGTGATATTCAGCCACAGCTTGCACTTGTGGGTGCGCCTGTGGTGCCCATGCAACTGGACGATCTGTATCTAACTCAAATGATGAGATTGCGTCTTTTACTAAACGGTTTTCCACTTCACCTTCGTCGGCTAATTTTTTCAAAGTCGCAACCACGATATGTGCCGCATCAACTCCGAAATAGCTACGCAAATTAGCACGAGTATCTGAGCGACCATAACCATCTGTCCCCAAAGTGACATATGGACGATTGTCTGGTAAATATGCTCGGATTTGCTCACTATAAACGCGCATGTGATCCGTAGCTGAAACTACAATACCGTCAGTATCACGTAATTGCTGAGATACCCAAGATTCTTTTGCTGTCTCAGTCAATGGATGTAAACGATTATATTCGTCACATGCCATACCATCACGCGCTAGCTCGTTGAAACTCGTCACACTCCAGACATTTGAATGAATCTGATATTCATCACGAAGTATTTTTGCTGCTTTGATCACTTCACGTAAAATGACACCTGAGCCTAATAGTTGAACCGTTGCTTGCTCATCTTTCTGCAACAAATACATACCACGCTTAATGCCTTCTTCTGCACCTTCAGGCATTTCAGGATGTTCGTAGTTTTCGTTCATCACTGTTAAATAATAGAACACACGCTCTTGATCTTGATACATGCGTTTCAAGCCGTCGTGCACAATCACCGCAAGTTCATAACCAAAACAAGGATCATAAGAAACACAGTTTGGAATCGTACCTGCCAAGATATGAGAATGACCATCTTGGTGTTGTAGACCTTCACCATTTAAGGTGGTACGTCCAGCAGTTGCACCTAACAAGAAGCCTTGCGCTTGTGCATCACCTGCCGCCCATGCAATATCCCCAATACGTTGGAAACCAAACATTGAGTAATACATGTACATCGGAATCATTGGTAAATTATTGGTTGAATAACTAGTCCCTAACGCAGCCCAAGCACTCATCGCACCAGCTTCGTTAATCCCTTCTTGCAACATATGACCATCTTTCGCTTCACGATAATTCATGAGCTGTTCATTGTCTTCAGGGGTATATTTTTGTCCGTGTGCGGCATAAATCCCGAGTTGGCGGAACATACCTTCCAAGCCGAATGTACGAGCTTCATCTGGAACGATTGGGACAACATGATCTTTGATAGCTTTTTCTTTTAACAAAGCTGAGATCAAACGTACCATCAACATCGTCGTTGATTGCTCTTTTCCGCCACTGCCTTTTAATACGGCATCAAAAACTGACAGTTCAGGTATTGGCAAAGAAGTACTTTCCTTACGACGTGCAGGTAGGTAACCACCTAACGCTTCACGACGTGCTTTCATGTACTTCATTTCTGGAGAGTTTTCACTTGGACGGTAGAATGGAAGCTCTTCTAACTTATCATCTGTAAATGGCAAGTTAAAACGGTCACGCACATATTTCAAAGAGTCGATCTGCATTTTTTTGATTTGGTGCGTTTTGTTCACCGCTTCAATTTCTTCAGACAATCCGTAACCTTTAACTGTTTTCGCAAGAATAACGGTCGGTTGACCTTTGGCTTTCATTGCTTCTGCATAAGCAGCAAAAACCTTGTACGGGTCATGACCACCACGGTTCAGATTATCGATATCTTCATCGCTTAAATCTTTTACCAATTCCGCAGCTTCTGGGTACTTGCCAAAGAATTTCTCACGCGTATACGCACCACCTTTCACTTGATAGCGTTGGTACTCACCATCAACTGTTTCTTCCATGACCGCTTTTAAAGCGCCTGAAGTATCTTGAGCGAGTAGTGGATCCCAATGACGACCCCAAACTACTTTAATGACACGCCAGCCTGCACCACGGAATAAAGATTCTAATTCTTGAATAATTTTCCCGTTACCACGTACAGGACCATCGAGGCGCTGTAAATTACAATTCACGACCCAAATCAGGTTATCAAGCTTTTCACGTCCCGCAAGTGAAATTGCACCAGTACTTTCTGGCTCATCCATCTCACCATCGCCAAGATATGCCCAGACTTTACGATTCTCTTCTTTAATCAAACCACGATTCATCAAGTACTTTTGAATATGAGCTTGATAAATTGACATGATTGGACCAAGACCCATCGATACGGTAGGGAATTGCCAATAATCAGGCATCAAATATGGATGAGGGTAACTTGGGAGACCATTACCCCCCACTTCACGACGGAAATTATTAAGTTGCTCTTCATTCAAACGTCCTTCCAAGAAAGAACGTGCATAAATACCAGGTGCACAGTGACCTTGGTAGTAAATCATGTCGCCACCAAAATTATCAGAGGCAGCGCGGAAGAAATGGTTAAAACCAACATCATATAACGTCGCAGAAGATGCGAAACTTGCAAGGTGACCACCTAAGTCATCACCTGTTTTGTTTGCACGTAAAACCATTGCAAGTGCATTCCAACGAATCAAGGCACGAATACGTCGCTCCATATCTTGATCGCCTGGCATTGCTGGTTGTTCTTCAACTGAGATCGTGTTGAGATAAGGTGTATTTAAGCGTTGGATCGGCACATGTTTTGCAATCGCACGTTGATATAGTTTTTCTAGTAAGAAAGCAGCACGTTCTGTGCCCATGTGTTGTAATACTGAATCAAATGCTTCTTGCCATTCCTGGGTTTCTTGCGCGTCAGAGTCGCCATAAAACGCCATACAATTCACCTTTTCCCTTAAG
Source organism: Acinetobacter sp. SK-43 (assembly GCF_015351505.1). Lineage (NCBI taxonomy): Bacteria > Pseudomonadati > Pseudomonadota > Gammaproteobacteria > Moraxellales > Moraxellaceae > Acinetobacter > Acinetobacter sp. SK-43. Next base: position 15,035 of record NZ_JADKPY010000012.1, on the reverse strand, counting down.
TTATTTTGACGTTCTATTTTTATCATGTTTTGGCTTCATAAAGGTATCGCCCCAAATGAATACAAAATGCCTTAATATTTTCTCACTAAATAGTCATTGACCTAAATAAAACAAAAGACATAAAAAATCGCCAATAATGGCGATTTTCTCAGAATTAATATACAAATGTTATACAAATGACTTAAGGCAGCATCGCTAAGTATGTTGATGGATTTTTACGTTGACCATCTTTTACAACTTCAAAATGTAAATGTGGACCAGTACAACGACCAGTACAACCTACATTTGCAATGTGTTCACCTGCACTCACTCGATCACCAGCATTTACGATTAAACGCGAAGCATGAGCGTAGCGTGTGATATATCCATTGCCATGATCAATTTCAACGTATTGACCATAACCTGAACCCCAACCAGATTTTGTTACAACACCAGGACCGGTTGCATAAATCGGAGTTCCAGATGGTGCTGAAAGATCAATACCTGAATGGTGACGAGTAGAACCAAGTAAAGTACGAGTTCCCCAAGATGAACTTACACGCCCTTCTTCCAACGGATGGCTCACTAACCAAGAATAACCCGTATTTGATGAAAATGATGATGTAGATTTTTCTTTCGGAGTAGAAATTGCCGAACGGCCATATTTCTTTTCAATCATTGCGTTGTTTAATTCAATCGTCTTTTCACGCAACTGAACAGATACATTTGAAACTGCTGGTAGATCTATATCATCTGGATGATTATAAGAACCTTGAGCAAGTGTTTTTGATAATTCTTCTAAACGGTCATCACCCGTAGTTTGAGTGATATTTTGATAATCTGCAAAGGCAACCGATGCTGCAGAAGCAGCTAATGAAAATGCGAGTAAAATACGACGCGTATGATGCATAAAAACCTCTTGAAACCGTCCTTACTAAAGTTCCTTTATCATCTCTTCCTTGAAATCAGCTAAAGTGAACGCTTAAGATGAACATCTAACCTCGTGGGAAGTTAAAATGTCTGAACCTACAAACGTCTTTCAACAGAAAGGACAACACATAAAAACAGGAAACTTAACGTTTCTGACTACGCAAGTCACACAATGGAAACAACTTACGAAAATTATTCAACCATTATTGCCCCAACCAGAACAATGGCAGGTTGTTTGTTATCAACATGGCGTTTTGACCATAACAGGTGAAAATCAAGCAATGATTAGTCAGCTCAGTTATTTACAAAGTCACTATGTTGCGCAGTTAGCTCAGCTTGAAGGTCTCAGAGATTTAAGAAAAATCCAAGTCCGTTTAAGAAATAAAACCGTGGTTTCTCAACAAGTCTCTCCCCCGCCTCAAGCACTTTCTTCAGAGACAAAGGAGCTATTACGCAGTGCCGCTGAACATGTGAGCGACCCTAAGCTTAGCCAAGCTTTACTACGTTTGGCAAGCAATAAAAAGTAAAGTACCGATATTGACGATCGAAACACTCAATCAAATAACGAGAACCACATCACAATTTTAATTGTTATAATATAACATACACAATATAAGACAATGACTTATGTCACACTTACATACGGAATCGGACATTCATTCTCGTTAATAAATGTTACAATTTCATAGCTGCTTGGATCGTTTTGAACATTGCGAAGAAGCTGATTATTCAGAGCGTGTCCTGACTTATAGCCATCAAATTTCGCAATAATTTGATGCCCTAATAGATATAAATCACCTACTGCGTCTAAAATCTTATGGCGAACAAACTCATCGGCGAAGCGCAGCCCTTCTTCATTGACTACGCCTGTATCATCAACACCAATCGCATTTTCCAAACTTGCACCTAATGCAAGATTGTTGGCTTTTAAATAATCCAAATCTTTCATGAAACCAAAAGTTCGGGCTTCGCTAACTTCATAGACAAAGGTTTCTGTAGAGAAGTCGATACTGACAGATTGATATTCTTTTGCGAAGGCGGGATGATCAAAATCGATCGTAAAATTAAGTTGAAAACCTGAATGAGGGGTAAAAATAGCACGCTTATCCTCAAGCAGCGCTTCTACAGGTTTTAAAATTCGGATAAATTTCTTCGGTGCATTTTGCTCTGCAAGCTCACCTTGCATAAGAAGATAGATAAATGGACCAGCACTACCATCCATGATTGGCACTTCGGATGCAGACACTTCAACGATGAGGTTATCAATCCCCAATCCTGCAATCGCACTCATCACATGCTCAATCGTTCCGACTTTAATATCTTCTCGAACGAGATTGGAGCACATAAAGGCTTCTTGGATAAGTAAAGCATTTGCTGGAATATCAACTGGCGGATTTAAATCAATACGGCGAAAGACAATACCTCCATCAATATGGTGTGGAACAAAATTAATCAGCACCTTTTGACCACTGTGCAGACCAATACCGCTCGCTTTCACCACACGTTTCAAAGTACGTTGTTTCACCATGCCACGCCAACTTCATTTGCAAAAACCGATATAACTTAGCATATTTTGCCATTTTAAAAAAATAAAAAAGGGGACAATTACTGTCCCCCTTTAGCTAAACATATGATTTTGTTATTTACGCTGTTGATTTTTCAGATAGTCCTGAATGCTCATCGGCGAAGAACGCGGGGTTGAACTTGGTGCGTTCGCTACTGGTGATTCAGCATTTGTACGCTTACTAATTGCAGGTACATCATCTTCATCAACTGATTGTTGGGCTGTATGTGCTGTGGCATGATGCGTTGTCGCAACGCGCTTCTTCGCCTCAACTTCGCTCGCATTACGAGTCAGACCAGTTGCAATTACAGTCACACGAAGTTCATCACGTGCATCAGGATCAAATACCGTACCGTAGAAGATTTCACCTTCGTCCAAATCAACAATTTGATTGACCACATCGGTAATAATTTCTGTTTCACGTAACGTAATATCATCACCACCAGTAATATTGATCAATACACCTTTAGCATTGATAATATTCACGTTATCGAGTAATGGGCTACGGATTGCTTGTTCAGCTGCTTGGCGAGCACGGTCTTCACCACGTCCCAAACCAGCACCCATCATTGCATAACCACGTGTGCTCATCGCAGTTTTTAAGTCAGCAAAGTCTAGGTTAATGTGACCACGATTTACCACTAAGTCAAAAATACTGCGAACAGCATTTAACAATACATCGTCTGCCTTTTTATAGGCATCTTTCATTGAGATGTCACCATACACGCTGAGTAAGCGTTGATTTGGGATAATAATCAACGAATCTACATGTGCTTCAAGTGCATCGATACCTTTTTCAGCTGATTTTTGACGACGACGACCTTCAAAATTAAAAGGGGTTGTCACAACACCAACGGTCAAAATACCCATTTCTTTAGCTACTTCGGCAACCACAGGTGCTGCACCTGTACCTGTACCACCGCCCATACCTGCGGTGACAAAAACCATGTCCGTGCCTTCGAGATGTTGACGAATCACTTCACGGCTTTCTTCAGCAGCAATCTGACCAACCTCTGGATTTGCACCTGCACCTAAACCACGAGTACTTTGCTCACCCAGCTGGATCTTGAATGGAGCATTCATGCTATCTAGGGCTTGTTTATCCGTGTTTGCACAAACAAACTTTACGCCTTTGATGTCTGACTGCACCATGTGTTGAACAGCGTTACCGCCACCACCACCCACGCCAAATACTGTGAAACGGGCTTGACCGTTGCCATCGTCTAGTTCATCTTCTATAAATTCAAATGAGGCCATGACCTTTAAATTTCCTAATATATAAATGGCAGTTACTTCAGCCCGTTACTGCCTTGATTTTTAAAACTACTGATGCCTAGGATGCTGTTCAATATTACTCAGCTTGTCAAGTCCAGTGACTTACTATTACAACTTCCTAACAATTTTTCCCCAAAATACCTACAAGTTAGAAAATCGCCTTAAGCTTGCTATTGAGTGCATTCCAACCGTTTGCGACACGATCCATAAAACTTCGATCATTCGCTTCTTCAGGTTCTTCAACAGCATCTTGTAAGTCACTTTGGCTAAACATCAACAACCCTGCCGCTGTCGCATACATTGAACGGCGCAATGCAGGTAAGTGCTGATCTTCAGCATAAACTTGCAAAGGCGGATTACCCAAGTGTGCAGATACACCAAGCATACGACGCGCCAAATTCACCATTCCTTCAATTTGACAAGCATCACCTGTGAGTACAACACCATGATATAAACCATGAATTGCACCACTATGCTCTAACTCTTCACGGATAGATGTAAAGATTTCTTCATAACGTGCAATTACAATTTCTGCAAGCTCAATACGACTGATGGTTTGCGTACCATCAATACCTTGAACTTGAATCATATGGTCTGGTTTGACCACACTGATATCGACACAACCATGTAAAATTTTGATGCGTTCGGCTTCTTCAGTTGTAGTCTGTAAAACTGCTGCAATATCACGTGTCACATTTTCACCACCACGCGGTAGAGTACGTGCTAATGCCAAACGTCCATCCAAATAAACCGCAATATTGGTAATACCTGCACCAATATCAACTAAACAAACACCATATTCTTTTTCATCTTTCAGCAAGCTCGATTCAGCTGTTGCAAGGCAAGATACCACCATTTTCTCAACACCAATGTTCGCACCTTTCATCGCGCGATCAAGGTTTTGCATGGTGCTGATCGGCATCATCATCAGCTGATAGTGTCCTGTCATGCTATGTGCTGACATATTCACAGGATTTTGTACCCATTCAGCAGAGTCACCTAACTCAAAACCTAAAGGCACAGCACTTGCTAAATAATAATCAGGGGTCACATGGCTCGCTTTAGCCAACTCTAACGCTCTAACTACTTCATTTGTCGTAATAATATGATCATGATTTGCGACAGGAGTGCGACCTGAAGCATAAAAACTTTGTAATTCAGTACTTGGTATCGACACCCACGCGCTATGAATACGACATTCCGCCATATCTTCTGCTTCGGATACTGCATTTTTAATGGCAGCAATCACTTTGTCTAAGCTGACAATCTTGCCTTTAACCATACCTCGGTTGCGAGCAGTTGCCATGCCGATCACTTGGATTTTATCCGGTGCATGGATCTTACCAATCAAAACTGAGACTTTATGAGTCCCAATATCAATCGCAACAACTGAGGGAACAGCTTCACTCATTACTTCAATACCATATCTTTTGTTGTTTATACGGGCAAAACTGCCTGTTATTTTCAAGCCACGTATTATGGCTTTGCCTGAATTGCACCCGCAAGGTTTGTGTCATCAATCGTTACAACTAATTGACCATTGACAATCTTTGGCGGCATTGCATTTTTCCACTGAATGGCCAAGCCATTTCGGTAACGTAAATCAATCGCCGAGATTTTTGACCATACAGGTTTTAAATCCGTTTGTGCCAATTGGCTCAAGCGTTGTAACTTATTCATGGTTTGATCTTGGTCAACAATAATACGTAAACCTGAATCAAACTGCATGAACCATGTCATACGCTCTGTTAAATAAAGCTCTTTTAACCGCAAATTTGCAGGATAAAACAACTGATTAATTTCATTATAGCGACGCATCATCATTTTGGATTGGCTGACTGGACCATGCAAAAGCGGCAAGTTTGGATGTACCTTTGGCACAGCTTCGCTAAAGACATCGCCATTATCACTGAGCAAGCGCCCTGTTCCCCAACGTGCAATCGCATGTCGCGGCATCACCCGCACACGAATTGCATTTGGCCAAGCTCGTGAAACTACCACCCGATCAACCCATGAGACTTGTAACGCCTGATCACGAATTAATTCTAAATCTGAAGTGAAATAATTATCTTTAATTATAGGATTGAGATGTTGAACCAACTGTTGGTTCTCAACTTCTGATTGAGTACCCACCACCTGCAATTGTGCAACAGTTGCATCTGTCATGACTTTATATAAGCCATAAAGACCAACTGCAAGCACGGCAAATGCAACAACAAGAAGCAGCCAACCACCCGCGTTCACCATTTTTTGTTTAGGCGAAGGCGGTTTCTCATGAATAGAGCTGATGGCAGGTCGTGTTTTACGACGCATTGATGCAGGAAGTTGAGCCATGAATAATTAAGCCGACTTTGCTAAAGTTTGCTCTAAAATTGCTAGGCAAAGCTCATCAAAACTATAACCGACCGCTTGTGCAGCTTTAGGTACAAGCGAGTGGCTGGTCATACCAGGTACAGTATTTACCTCTAACAACCAGAAATTACCTTGCTCATCTTGCATCGCATCAATACGTCCCCAACCTTCTGCACCTACTGCTTGAAATGCACGTAAGCATAGCGCTTGCAAAGACTTTTCTTCATTTTCACTCAAACCACACGGAATACCATATTGGACATCATTGCGTTGGTACTTCGCTTCATAGTCATAAAATGCGACATCAGCTGGGGGTTGCAAACGAATAACTGGCAACGGTTGACCATTCAGGAAAGAAATCGTGAATTCACGACCCGTAATCCATTTTTCAGCCATGACCACTGCATCATGTTTAGTCGCTTTCTCGATTGCCGCAGCAAAATCTTCTGCTTTTTCAACTTTACTCATCCCGACACTCGAACCTTCATGTACAGGCTTGATGATCACAGGCAAACCTAGATCTGCTATAACTGAGTTCAAATCAGAATCTTTTGTAATAATGCGGTATGGAGCTGTTGGCAAATCACTTCCTTGCCAAATTTGTTTGGTTTTGACTTTATCCATACCAATCGCAGAGCCTTGAACGCCCGTTCCTGTATATGGAATATTTAACCACTCAAGCACACCTTGAATTTGTCCGTCTTCACCACCACGACCGTGCAATACAATAAATGCACGATCATAGGCAACAAGCTCAGTTACGCTTTTTTCTTGTGGATCAAATGCTTCTGCTTGTACACCTGAACGCAATAAAGCCTCTAATACAGCTTGACCACTGTCTAATGACACAGCACGCTCAGCCGACTTCCCACCAAATAACACAGCAACTTTGCCGAATTTTGCAGCATTTGACACGTTTATATCCTTAAAACTTTTCTAAATTCTCTAAATCTTCCCGCCCCCTCTTTATGAAAGAGGGAAACTCCGCCCTTTTTTAAAAGAAGGTTGGGAGGAATTTTCTAAAACTATTGGGCATACAAGCGATGCTGAGCCAATTCTACCGAAATTGCACCGACGTTACCCGCACCTTGTGTTAATAACAGGTCATTCGCTTGTAACACTTTTTGCAAAACGTTTGGTAAATTTCCTTCAACAGGATCAACTAAAATTGGCTCAACCTGACCGCGCAAACGAATACTTCGCGCAAGAGCACGGCTGTCTGCACCCACAATCGGCTTTTCACCCGCTGGATAAACTTCTAACAATAAAAGTTGATCAACTTGCGAAAGAACATCCACGAAGTCATCAAAGCAATCACGAGTACGACTAAAACGATGTGGTTGGAACATCATGACTAAACGGCGATCTGGATGACTGGCACGCGCTGCTTTAATCGTTGCTTCAACTTCTTTTGGATGATGACCATAATCATCAACGAGTTTAACAGTGCCTTCACCAACCTCAAATTCACCTTGAACTTGGAAACGACGACCAACACCGCTAAAGCCTTCTAAAGCACGACAAATCGCACCATCAGAAACACCTTCATCTGTCGCAACACCAATCGCCGCAAGCGCATTTAGGACATTGTGTAAACCTGGTTGGTTAATCGTGACACGTAATGGCTCACGATCTTTACGCAATACAGTGAAATGTGAGCGCATACCATCTTGTTCAACGTCAACGGCACGTACATCATTATCTTCATTAAAACCATAGGTCAGTACTGGACGACCAACACGCGGTAAAATTTCGCGAATATTGGCATCATCACCACATACCACAGCCAAACCATAGAACGGCAAGTTATGTAAGAATTGAATAAAGGTATCTTTTAATTTATCGAAACTACCTTCATAAGTGTCCATATGATCGGCATCGATATTGGTCACAATCGCAGCCATTGGCTGCAAATATAAGAATGAAGCATCTGACTCATCCGCTTCTGCTACGATAAAACGGCTTTCACCCAGTGCCGCATTTACCCCTGTACTATTCAGCAATCCACCAATTACGTATGTCGGGTCAAGATTTTCTTCCGCCAACATCGTTGTTAATAAACTAGTCGTTGTAGTTTTACCATGTGTACCTGCGACTGCAATACCATGACGATAACGCATCAACTCACCAAGCATTTCAGCACGGCGTACAATCGGTGTGCGTTGTTCAATCGCGGCTTTAATCTCTGGATTTTCAGGATCAATCGCTGTTGAAACAACAAGGACGTTGGCATTTTTAATATTGTCAGCGCTATGTCCAATAAAGACTTTAACGCCATTCGCTTCGAGTTGCGCTGTGGTTTTTGAGGCTTTAATGTCTGAACCCGAAATTTTATAACCTTGGTTGGCTAATACCTCAGCGATACCGCACATCCCCGCACCACCAATACCAACAAAGTGGATGTTTTTAATACGGCGCATTTCAGGCACTTTGATTAGCTTTTTGGCTTGGTTTGGATTTGTAGGTGACATAGATGGACTCGAATTACAATTTTTTAATCAGATCAACCACATGCTGTGTAGCATTTGGTTGTGCTTGTTGACGTGCTTTAACTGCCATTTCAGAAAGTAACTGACGATTGATCAAGCTACTTAGCAGTTTATCTAACACATCAGGTGTCATTTCTGCTTGTTGACAAATCTTAGCCGCACCAACATTTGCTAAAAACTTCGCATTTGCAGTTTGGTGATCATCTACAGCGATCGGTAGTGGAACAAAAACTGCAGCAACCCCTGCTGTCGCAACCTCGGTGACGGTTAACGCACCCGCACGACAGATAATCAAATCTGCTTCACTATACGCCTTTGCCATATCATGAATGAATGGCTGAACATCAACTTTTAATGTCGCTGGCGCATCTTGATAACGCTCAAGCGTGACATCCTGTTGGTTCTGACCACATTGATGGAATACATTGAGAGGCGCATTTATTTTTTTCAATGCTGCGGGTAAGCGCTCATTCAACGCTTGTGCCCCCAATGACCCTCCCACAATCAATATGCTAATCGGTTGATGCTCCTGCTCTCGGGTTTGATAACGCCAAGAAGGATTCAAAATCGAACTAATTTCCGCACGTACAGGATTGCCTGTGGTGACGACTTTATCACTGTTTGGGAAAGTATTTGGAAATGCCTGACACACGGTTTTGGCAATACGAGCCAATTGAGTGTTGGTAAATCCTGCAATCGCATTTTGCTCATGAATTAATACAGGAATACCAAGTAAACGTGCAGCTAAACCACCTGGCCCTGCGACATAACCACCAAAGCCTGCAACTGCATCAACTTTCAACTGTTTCATGTAGCGCATAGCGCTTAAGGTCGCTTTTAAGATTTTAAAAGGTGCGCTGAGTTTACGGACTAAACCATTACCGCGTACACCTTGAATATCAATTTGATAGATTGGAATATTTTGATCTTTGAGTAAGCGATTTTCCATACCCGATGGTGTGGCTAACCATGAGACTTGGCAACCTTCTTGTTGAAGTTGTTTCGCAACTGCAAGTGCTGGAAAGACATGTCCACCTGTACCAGCGGCCATCATCATGACATGTTTGGGTTTGTTCTGTGGCGAATTGGTCACGGTCTAATTCTTCAACTCAAAAAAGAAGGTTATCGTCTATTGTTTTCGGGAGTTATTTTAATCCTAAAGCTTCATTCACGAAAAGCGAATTTCACCTGTTTACAACAGAAAGCGTGGCTTTTTTCAATTGTTTGCTAAAAACATGGTTCTGTCGACATCTAAATGCCCATTCGCATGTTAATTTTCGCAAAAAACAAATGGGCATTTGGGTCAAAATCTAACAGCTTGATTAATTTGAACGACCTGCTTCTAAGACATTAAATAGATCGTCTGCAATCGATGTTCCAAATTGTGCATCAATCTCGCGGATACAGGTTGGGCTCGTGACATTAATCTCTGTCACATAATTACCAATCACATCAAGACCGACAAAAACTAAGCCTTTTTCACGCAGGAAAGGACCCACTTTTGCTGCGATCATTTTATCATTTTCAGTGAGTGGACGCGCCTGACCTAGACCACCCGCAGCCAAGTTACCACGCACTTCGCCATTTTGTGGAATACGTGCCAAACAATACGGTACAGGTTCACCGTTCACCATCAAAATACGCTTATCTCCTTCGACGATTTCAGGAATATAACGTTGCGCCATGATTGGACGTGTGCCCATTTCGGTGAGCATTTCTAGAGTTGAACCGATGTTTACGCCATCTTGATATAAACGAAAAATCCCCATTCCACCCATTCCATCGAGTGGTTTTACGATCACATCGCCATGTTCTTTAATAAATTCACGAATCAGGCTTTGTTGTGAAGTCACTAAAGTGGGCACTTGAAGTTCTGGGAATTGAGTTGCAAACAATTTTTCATTGCAGTCGCGTAGGGATTGTGGTTTGTTAATAATCCAAGCGCCTTCACGTTCTGCTTGTTCCAAAATATAAGTGGTATAGACAAAATTCATGTCAAATGGTGGGTCTTTGCGCATCAACACCACATCGTAGTCAGCCAATGACTCTTTGCGCTTGTCACCTAACTCATAATAATGATCATAATCTTCAAAGACTTTAAGCGGTGCAATCAGACCAAATGCTTTACCTTGATCAATATATAAATCGTGTTGTAATGCATAACCCAATTCATGCCCGCGACGACTTGCCACCCATAACATTGCCATCGTGGAATCTTTCTTAAGATTTACCGTTTCGATTGGGTCCATCACTACAAGTACACGCATAATTTGACGCTCGTATTTTTAATCTTGGCAAAAAGTATAGCGAAGTTTAGTGATGATGTTTAAACAAGTTATGTAATTCTTAAATCTAAAAAATTCTAATTTATTCAGATCACTAGATTCGATTTATTTAAATAGACGATTTTCTGAGTGATAAAAATTATAAAATTACTGGCAAATGATTTCATTGCCAGTAATTCGTGCAGCATTCGCTTTCAGCATCAAATTAAGCGAAAAGTTTCTGAATATCTTTGCCAATTTTTTCAGGTTTGGTCGTTGGAGAATAACGTTTAATCACTTCGCCATTTTGATTAATCAAAAACTTGGTGAAATTCCATTTGATGCTTTCACTACCTAAAATACCTTTGGCTTCTGAGGTGAGGTATTTATAAATCGGATGTGCATTTGAACCATTCACATCGACTTTGGCAAACATAGGAAATGACACACCATAGTTGCGCTGACAGAAGTTGCCAATTTCTTCATTGCTTGATGGGTCTTGGTTTGCAAACTGATTACATGGAAAACCTAAAATCACCAAACCTTGTTGTTGATAGTCTTGATATAGCTTCTCAAGCCCTTCAAATTGTGGGGTTAAGCCACATTGACTTGCAGTGTTCACTACCAATAAAACTTTGCCTTGATAGTCTGCAAGGTTCTTTTGCTCGCCTTCTAAAAGTTCAGCCTGAAAATCATAAATTGTGGTCATACAACATCTCGCTCTGATTCAATCCATCTTATTTGCTTAATAGCTTTGTCTATTTGTTCAGCTATGTGAATTAATATTGCATACAATTATCTTGCATGCAAGTTAATTATGCGCAATATACTTTTCTTATTAACCAATCTATACTGTGAGCTAGCAAAGGTGACCTTGAGGAGTAAAGCATGACTGAATTTTCTTACTTGGATAATCAAGTGTGTTTTGCAATGTATTCCGCGACCAATGCAATGATTCGTCAATATCGTCCCTTACTTCAGGAATACGACCTAACCTATCCGCAATTTATTGTGCTGTTGGCTTTGTATGAAAAGGACAATGTGACGTTGTCTGAAATTGGACAAAAGACCTTTTTTGATTCAGGCACCCTGACGCCAATTATTAAAAAACTTGAAGAAAAACAGTTTTTAAAGCGCATTGCGGTAAAAGAAGATGAGCGTATGAAAAAGGTGATCTTGCTGGAAAAAGCACTGTCTGCAAAAGATGAAATTACCTTAATTCCTTTTAAACTCGCCTGCTCTTTGGGTCTCGATCCCAATGATTTGGTGGCAATTCATAATCTATGTCATCGCTTCTTAAAGGGTTTGGAAAGTTCTAAACTCGAAAGCATGAGTGAATAAATGCAACAGGCCATTGTTGGTTTTCATATCGATGAAGAAAATCATTGGGTTGCTGATCTAGCTTGTGGTCATACGCAGCATGTGCGCCATGATCCACCGTGGCAAAATCGTCCTTGGGTGTTGACGGAGCAAGGGCGTAAGGAAAAGTTAGGGGTGATGTTGGAATGTAAAAAGTGTGATGAAATGGTGGGATTCGCATAAGAGATTTTATGTTAAATATTAAATTTTCATACCTAAAATAAAACATTTATGTATATGATTTATATAAATTATATTTTTTGTTACAAATGTGATGATACCTAGAGTCTCCTAAAAACCGTTAATGTAATTACAATAGTACCTATTTCTAACTAAATAATTGATTAATATGAAATATATGTGTTAACTTAAGGTTTAAGTTCATCTGAGAAAAGAATAATGGAAAGAAATCTAAATTTAGCAAATTCAATTTTTGCAGGCTTTAATGATAAAAACGGATTAATGATTTGTGGCTATGAATGGGGATGGTCAAAAGAAGATCAAAAACTGGATGAAAGCGATAGCCGTCCCACAGTAGATATGAGCATTGAATGTACATTTAGTAATAAAACCCTAAGGTATGGTCCTTCTGCCAATACTTGGCCTTATGATAAAAATATCAAAAAATGGTTTAAGTTTTGGGGACACCCATTAAACGATGAAAATTTAGGTTCAGACTTTGATAAATGTATTATTCAAACTAATTGGGCCTATACGAGTAATGCAGATATAGAAAGCTATAATCGTTTCTTAGAAAAAGAAGCAGTTGATAATTTTATTCATCATATTGAAGTTTTGAGACCCAAAGTAATTTTATTTATGGGTAGTAAGCTTATTAATTTTCTGAGAAATATAGATGTTTGGGATAGGTTTACTGCTATTGTTGGTCCAGAAATAGAACCCTTAAAAATGGTACAAAAAACAGATTTTGATGGTACTCGATTTAAAGTTTACTTTGATAATTTTGAACAATGCCAAGTTGTGTGCTTACCACATCCATCTAGTAGTAGAGGTCTATCTGATGAATATATCAAATTATTTGAACCAGAATTAGGAACAATCATTACTGAATATAAGAAACAAAAGGGTATTCTATAAAACTAATTATGAAAAAAGTCCATCTCACCCAAGCAGATATAACAACCTTTGCTGTACACGCCATTGTTAATTCAGCAAACAAATCATTGCTTGGTGGAAGTGGGCTTGATTATGTCATTCATAAGAAAGCAGGGCCATTGATGAAAGCTGAATGTATCAAGCTGAATCAAGAAAAAGGTGGGTGTCCAACAGGTCAAGCGGAGGTAACTACCGCTGGTAATTTACCTGCAAAATATCTAATTCATGCAGTTGGTCCGAGATGGTTTAATGGTGAGCGTAATGAGCCACAGTTACTTTGTGATGCTTATAGTAATGCGCTTTTTAAGGCAAATGCACTTCATGCATCTACTGTTTCTTTTCCCAATATTAGTACAGGTGTGTATGGTTTTCCTCGACAATTAGCTTCTGAGATTGCCATAGGCACAATCCTATCTTTATTACATAAATACGAGTATGTCGAAGAGGTATTCTTTATTTGTCGTGAAGAAGAAAACTTTATAATTTATAAAAATATTTTGTTAAATATTGAGGATCCAAATATTCAAATCATAATTTCTTAGTTTAAATCATTGATAGCTCATATAAGAACTCAGCCACAATTTTGGCTAATAATTCATGTTCTTCTTGTGATTCAACAATATCAACCATCAAATCATCTAAACCAGTTTGTTCTTGAATGGTAACACCTTGAATTTCGAGATAAGTCAGCATTACAGCTAAACCAGTTCGCTTATTGCCATCAACAAAAGCATGACCTTTCGATATAGCTATGCCGAACCATGCTGCGATCTCAAAAATATCGCTTACATCGCTGTAATACATCTGCTGATCTATACGACTTAATACGCTTTCTAGCTTTTCAATATGACAACCTGTTCGCCCTACGCCAGTTTGTAATAGGATCTCATCATGTACAGCAATCACGAATGTTGAGCTAATCAAACTCATTTATAAGCAAGCTCTTGAAGTTCAGCTTTATGCTGATTAATAACTCGTTTAGCACTGTGCATCACAACACGTTTTGTTGCTTCATCATTGCTAAATTGAATTGGTAATACTTGACCTGAAACCTTTTGGCGATTTGAAACTTGATCAAGGCTATAGTCTTTTAAGCGTTTTCTCATATTTATAGCTCCATTAATAGAGATGTCTATTTTAGCTCAAATTTTACAATTAGGTGCAATAGTGAGGATCTTTTCTAGGAATAGCTGACTCAGAGTCTATATCAAAGAAATCATAAATCTTAGATGCGGTTTGGGAAGTAAATAATGTCTTATCCATATAGACAATTACTTTATCTTTGTTCATATCGTAAATTACCCGACCTCGTGGAATCTGCTCATATTCATAAGCTCTAAGCTCTGGATATTCACTTTGTACATTTTTCCAATACTCGATATGCGTGTAAGGACTATCAATTAAGCCAATTGAATCAGCATCACCTAAATTAAACACATGAGCTATACCGATGACTTTATTATTCCAATACCAAAAAATCCCTATGTTCATTATCAACCTTTATTTTTAATTTCTCTAAAATTAACATAATACACCTTATGCAAAATACTTGAGCTTTTAACATAAATATCAATATCTTAAATTAGGTCGTTCTAGGGTTCAGCATACTGAAACGGCTTTTATATGATTTTTCACGTTCCACGCTTATTTTTCAATCATTATTTCCTATAATTGATGAATTAAACTCAATAAAAAGGAAGCTTTTGC
>NZ_JADKPY010000110.1:0-625 GCF_015351505.1 Acinetobacter sp. SK-43 | reverse complement strand
TGAATCCACGTCCTTTGAGACAACTAAATAAGGTTTCGATTTCCCAGCGTAATGCATAATCACGAATAGCAGAAGCATTAAACATAGGAGAAACAACAAGTAAAAGTTCCCCATCTTCTAATCGTAGCGCACTAATATACAGTTTCACTCGACCAACCCAAATACGTCGTTTACGACATTCAGTTTGACCAACTTGAAGATGACGAAATAAATCACTAATTTTATGATTCCTGGCTAAGTGATTGGTCACAATAAAGTTTTTTTAACACGTATACAGAAGTTGATGTCATTTTCAATTAACCATGTAAACCATTTCTCACCGATAAATTCTCTGTCTGCGAACACATTCACAATACGGTCTTTACCAAAAATAGAGATAAAGCGTTGAATCAAAGCAATACGCTCTTTTGTATCTGAATTTCCACGTTTATTGAGCAATGTCCAAACAATAGGTATCGCTATTCCACGATAGACGATGGCTAACATCAAGATATTGATATCTCGTTTTCCCCATTTCCAATTGGTTCTATCTAAAGTCAGTTGCACTTTGTCGAATGAAAACATATTGAAAATCAACTGAGAAATTTGACGATAATCAAAATACTGACCTGCAAAGAAGCGTTGT
>NZ_JADKPY010000109.1:0-627 GCF_015351505.1 Acinetobacter sp. SK-43 | reverse complement strand
GTGAACCGTACCGGGTTTGTCGGAGAGTCAATATTCTGAGAGACTATCCCGATGACAAAACCAAACTATACCCCCGAAATTAGAGAAAGAGCGGTTCAATTACTAATTGAATCTGAAAAAGATTATCCTTCTACTTGGGCAGCAATCACAGCTATTGCTCCTAAAATCGGTTGTACTCCTGAAACATTGCGTGTTTGGTATTTAAAGCATCTGGATCAACTAAATCCTGCCAAAGTACAACAGATATCTGACCAAGAAAAAATGAAGCAAATGGAACGTGAAATTAAAGAATTAAAACGTGCCAATGAAATTCTACGCAAAGCAGCCGCTTTTTTCGCCCAGGCGGAGCTCGACCGCCCACACAAATAATGGTGGATTTTATCCATAACAATAAAGATCGATATGGTGTTGAAGCGATTTGTAGAATTTTACCGATTGCACCTTCAACCTATTACCGAACTTTAGATCTCACTGACAATCCAGAACATCGAGCGAAACGAGATCTACATGATGAGTATCATGCTGAACAAATTAAACGAATTTGGAAAGAAAGTTCAGGTCGATATGGTGTACGTAAAGTTTGGCAAAAATTGAAACGTGAGGGTTATGTTATTGCACGTTGTACAG
>NZ_JADKPY010000108.1:0-641 GCF_015351505.1 Acinetobacter sp. SK-43 | reverse complement strand
CCGATCATGTTGCCATTCACCTGTTAAATAGCACCGAAACCGATAGCTAGCACTGCTATCAATTTGTTGACTCGTCTAGGGTCTGTTAAACGAGTATTTTCAAGATTGAATCCACGTCCTTTGAGACAACTAAATAACGTTTCGATTTCCCAGCGTAATGCATAATCACGAATAGCAGAAGCATTAAACATAGGAGAAACAACAAGTAAAAGTTCTCCATCTTCTAATCGTAGCGCACTAATATACAGTTTCACTCGACCAACCCAAATACGTCGTTTACGACATTCAGTTTGACCAACTTGAAGATGACGAAATAAATCACTAATTTTATGATTCTTGGCTAAGTGATTGGTCACAATAAAGTTTTTTTAACACGTATACAGAAGTTAATGTCATTTTCAATTAACCATGTAAACCATTTCTCACCGATAAATTCTCTGTCTGCAAACACATTCACAATACGACCTTTACCAAAAATGGAGATAAAGCGTTGAATCAAAGCAATACGCTCTTTTGTATTTGAATTTCCACGTTTATTGAGCAATGTCCAAACAATAGGTATGGCTATTCCACGATAGACGATGGCTAACATCAAGATATTGATATCTCGTTTTCCCCATTTCCAATTAGTTCTATCCAAA
>NZ_JADKPY010000107.1:0-664 GCF_015351505.1 Acinetobacter sp. SK-43 | reverse complement strand
TATACGTATGTCAGGAGAAGGATTATGGATATTGATGTAGATGAAGTTCTTGCTGAAACTAAAGATTTGATTGACACCTTGGCTGAGCCTAAAAAGAATTTATATGACCTTATTTCAGTTAAGGCAAACTATTACTCTTTATCAGGAGAGTCTGTAGAAATCATTACGCAGATTGTGATGTTTGACTGTGAATCCGCATTTCTTTCACTTAAACAAGAGATCTTTGATTTTTACTCAAAGCGGTATGCTGCTGAACTGCTAATGCATTTAGTTGAACCAGAGTTGGAATCGATAAAAGAAGAAATGAAACTCAATTCTATGAAGATCGCTTTAAACAACAAGGTGCAAGAAAACATCAAGAAAATCGAAGAGAAAGCTAAATTTTATAAAGGGTTATTACCAAAGTACTCGTAATAGCTTTATTGTCTTCTTGGCTAAGGGCGTTGCAGGGCGGCTTTTACACTTTTTAGAGAATAGTGACCACGGATACTTTGAATCTTTTGCTGTTTACGAAGTTGTTTAAATAGGTAATAAGTCATCCCCGGGATACGTTCACATAATTGACGAATACTAAGCAGCTCATCATTTTGTTCATCTAGAACTTTTGCGACGGCTCGCTCGCATGCATCTTCTAATAATTTAGAGAGCTCATTGGTGGGCATAA
>NZ_JADKPY010000106.1:0-728 GCF_015351505.1 Acinetobacter sp. SK-43 | reverse complement strand
CATGAATCCAAAGCCAGTATTAAACTCAGTGTTGGCTTAAATCACAGCAATACCATTCCTGAATTTGTAGCGCTTGGGGATGGTATTGAAAATGATATGGTGCAAGGCAGAGCATTTAAATTTCCTGCTGGCAGCATTATCGTCTTTGATAAAGGATATGTTGATTATCAATGGTTTGCTCAGTTGACACTTCAGAACGTCAGCTTTGTAACCCGGCTACGCCCAAAGACAGTTTATCAAGTTAAATCAAGCCGCAGCGTATTAGCGACTAAAGGGATTATTGCGGATGAATGTATTGAATTGAGCAGTGCGCATGCCAAGAAAAGAGGCGCACCTGAATTATTAAGACGTATAGAGTTTTATGATACAGATAAGAAAAGAACATTCGAATTTCTGAGCAACAACTTTCATCTGGCAGCATCCACCATTGCTGCAATTTATAAAGACCGCTGGAAGATTGAGTTATTCTTTAAAGCCATCAAGCAGAATTTAAAACTGAAGTCATTTCTAGGTCGAAGCCGCAATGCGATACAAACGCAAATATGGATTGCATTAATTGCCTATTTGCTGGTGAACTTCGCTAAACACATGGCACAAGAAGGATGGAGTGTTCAGCGTTTACTGAGAATTATTCAGGTCAATTTATTTGAAAGGAAACTTTTAAGGTCACTCTTTGTGCCTGATAAAAAATGGCGAAAACAAGAAGAACCTCAATTGAGGTTCTTCTT
>NZ_JADKPY010000105.1:0-760 GCF_015351505.1 Acinetobacter sp. SK-43 | reverse complement strand
ATCAGGTAGCTTTTCACCTAACTTCATTTTTTCATCATCAAAAGCTATTCCTGAAAATTGTAAAGACTCACCTAATCTATAAAGCTCTTTTGATTTAATATTTTTTAGACCTATCACCTTATTATGATTATCGAAAAAGACCTCATATTGTTTAGGTATGACTAGAGTATGCATAGTTTCTCTATCACCTCTTACTATGATGGATAAACAATTATTATGAAGAGTTAAATTTCCTTGAAAGATTGCTTCTAGTTGAGCTAAATTTGGATCAACCCTTACATCTTTAGCTAAAATAAAAAAGGCTATTTGCAATATAAGGTGGGATTTTTATAAATCTCACCTTATTTTTTTAACTCAACTCTAAATTTTGCAATCTAAGGTTGAACTACTTGAGCTAATCAATTTTAAAATTTGCATTATAAGGTTGAAAGTGAATTTAGCTTTTTAATAATCCTTTTAGTTGACTCAAATATTCATTTGTTTTTTGTTGAGCATTTTCTTCTGATAAATTCAAATCGGATTGAATCTTAATGATGCTTTGTTCAAACTGGCTTAATTCCAAATCACTCAATCGTTGTTCATCTTTGTACATATCTATAGTTGCTCGACACAAATGAATGAAGTGTACTGTTGTTTTGTGCTGATAATTACAACAAGCATGAATGATATTTTTGAGTCGTCTGTGGCGTAGCTCAATATTGATTGGTTTATAAGTTGGATGACTTGCGCTAAAAAATAGTGCCTTATCTATGGCATCACC
>NZ_JADKPY010000104.1:0-769 GCF_015351505.1 Acinetobacter sp. SK-43 | reverse complement strand
GTCGCACGATCTTTATACTTCAATGCTGTCACTTGTGAACCATCACCAACCACTTCAGTACTCAAGGCATTGGTGATAACGGTGGTATTCGGCAAGCTATTTAACTTATCCTGTAAGACTTGGTCAGCACGAAGTTTAGTATCAAACTCAACCAAAGTCACATGCTCAACAATCCCTGCAAGATCAATCGCAGCTTCTACACCCGAGTTACCTCCACCAATCACTGCAACTCGTTTACCTTTGAATAATGGACCATCACAGTGTGGGCAGTACGCAACACCACGTGTACGGTATTCAGCTTCACCTGGAACATTCATTTCTCTCCAACGAGCACCAGTTGAAAGAATGATGGTCTTAGACTCAAGCTTAGCACCATTTTCTAATTCAACTTCAACCAAGCCATTCGCCGTTTGGTCTGCACCTGTGATTTTGCTGACTCTTTGTAAGTTCATGATGTCCACGCCATATTCACGAACATGCGCTTCCATATCTTGAGCAAACTTAGGACCAACTGTTTTTTGGATCGTGGTAAAGTTTTCAATATCCATGGTATCCATGACTTGACCGCCAAAACGTTCAGCTACAATCCCTGTCTTGATCCCTTTACGCGCTGCATAGATCGCAGCTGTACCACCTGCAGGACCACCACCAATCACCAATACATCAAAAGCATCTTTCGCATTGAGAAGTGCTGCATCTTTTTCCGCTGAGTTACTATCTAACTTCGCGATGATTTCTTCCAAAGTCATACGACCCTGACCAATATGTT
>NZ_JADKPY010000103.1:0-788 GCF_015351505.1 Acinetobacter sp. SK-43 | reverse complement strand
GGTGGTGTTTCAAAAAGTATGCTGAAAAAAAGCAGGTTGGATTTTGATAAAATAGAGAAATGCGAATAACTCTAGAAATCAAGTGTCCAGCCTGCCTAAGTGACAGTATAAAGAAAAATGGCACAAAAGTAGATGGTAAGCAAAATTACCAATGTAAAATATGCAGACGTCAATTTATTGGTGATCATGCTCTCAGTTATCAAGGCTGTCACTCAGGTATCAAAACCAAAATATTACACCTCATGGTGCGAGGCAGTGGTGTCAGGGATATAGCAGAAATTGAAAGAGTAAGTATCGGTAAAGTTCTACGGACACTTAGCCAATCAAAATATCAACTTCGAGCACAGCAAAGTCATTATGAAACCCTTGAAGTAGATGAGTTTTGGACTTTTGTTGGTCATAAGCAAAATAAACAATGGCTAATTTATGCCTATCATCGAGAAACAGGTGAAATTGTTGCTTATGTATGGGGTAACCGAGATTTAGCCACTGCAAAACGACTTAAATTAAAATTGAAGCAGTTAGGTGTAAGCTATACATGTATATCAAGTGACCATTGGGATAGCTTTGTTACGACCTTTAAAGAATGCAAACAGTTGATTGGTAAATTTTTCACTGTGGGTATAGAAGGCAATAATTGTCGATTACGGCATCGAATCAGGCGAGGCTTTAGGAGAAGCTGCAACTTCTCCAAAAAGCTTGAAAATCATTTCAAAGCCTTTGATTTAGTGTTCTTTTATATCAATAATGGATTCGTTTAATGCCAGCATACTTTTTGAAACACCACC
>NZ_JADKPY010000102.1:0-873 GCF_015351505.1 Acinetobacter sp. SK-43 | reverse complement strand
TGCGGAAGAGCGATTAAAGGCCGAAATCATCCAGGAAGCGATGGCAAAAAAGTGGTAAAGCCATCTTGCCGGCGTAAGATGGCACAACAGGCAGTTGCCCAGCATGCCATTAGTATTCGTTTGGCTTGTAAAGCATTTGGCATTAGTGAAACCTGCTACCGCTATCAAGCCAATCTCAGCGATGACAATGCACTCATTGCTGAACAGCTCATTGAACTCACTGAGGAAAATTCCGATTGGGGCTTTGGTTTGTGCTTCTCGTATTTACGGCATGTTGAGAGTTGCTGCTGGAATCACAAGCGGGTTTACCGCATTTACTGTGAGTTGGCACTGAATCTGCGTATTAAACCGAGAAGAAGACTAAAACGGCATGCGCCTGAACCATTGAAAGAACCAATCCGAGAAAATCAGGTTTGGTCATTAGATTTTATGCATGATCAGCTTTCCGATGGTCGCAAGTTTCGATTATTGAATGTGATTGATGATTACCGCCGCGAAGGCCTAGCCATTGAAGCAGGGTTCTCATTGCCCACAATCAGGGTTATTCGTACGTTGAATCAATTGCTGGAGTGGAGAGAAAAACCGTTAGTGATCCGATGCGATAATGGTCCCGAATTTATCAGTCACGAATTTGTGCGCTGGGCTACTGAGCACGGTATTCGTATTGAATATATTCAACCGGGTAAGCCACAGCAGAATGCGTATATTGAACGCTATAATCGGACCATACGTTATAGTTGGCTGAGCAAGCATTTATTTGATACTTTGGATGAAGTACAAGATTATGCAACAAACTGGTTGTGGCATTACAACCATGAAAGACCACATCAAGCTAACAAAGGAAAGCCACCTCTAATGGCTGCTTAACCTCTA
>NZ_JADKPY010000101.1:0-899 GCF_015351505.1 Acinetobacter sp. SK-43 | reverse complement strand
GAATAGCCATATTCAATGCATCACAAACAAGCTTGGCTGTCATGCGCTCATTTAAGCTATAGCCAACAACCTGTTTCGTGTAAAGATCTTTGACAGCTGCCAAGTACAACCAGCCCTCAGCCGTCCAAATGTAGGTAATGTCACTCGACCACGCAAGATTAGGCTTCGTCATTGAAAACTGTTGCTTGAGTAAATTGTCATAAATAGAACGGTTGTGATCACTGTTCGTGGTTCTTTTGAAACGCTTATGGCGCTTACAATACAACTGATTTGACTTTTTTATTTGGCGCACAGCATACGTACTTATTTTGATACCCTGCGCTTGTAATGCTTGGTTAATCGAACATAGCCATAGCTTTGTTTGGTTTCTTCATGGGCTATTTTGACCAAAATTGTCTGCTGATTTCGCTGAATTGATCTTTTACTCATGCCTCGCTTTAGCCAATCATAAAAGCGAGAAACGGATACACGAAGTAATCGAGCCATTAAAATAATCGGAAATAAGTGGCTTTGCGATTTCATATAGGCGTACCTCACTGACTTTCTTTGGCAAAGTACGCTGCTGCCTTTTTTAAAAATTCACGTTCCATTTCAGCTGTTTTGAGCTGTTGTTTAAGCTTCTTATTTTCTTCGAGTAAGGCGTTTAGATCGGGCGAATACTGTTTTGTGCCTGCTAAAGTTCCAGCCTTTGCTTTGTTATTCCAGTTCGAAAGGGTTTGCATTGAAATGCCAAGTTGTCTAGCGGATTCCGATACATTACCTTGGTTCTCTTCAATGGCTTTTATGGCTTCAGCTTTAAATTCTGCGGTGTAAGTCTTCTGTTTCTTGCTCATGGTAAACTCCTAATGAGTATGTATAGTTTACCAAGTTAAACCCTCCTGTTTTTTAAGCACACATCA
>NZ_JADKPY010000011.1:0-27305 GCF_015351505.1 Acinetobacter sp. SK-43 | reverse complement strand
AGTGAGCTTTTGCTTCCTTTTCTATTTCACTTAAAACTTAGATGCCATATTTTTCACGATAAGCCTGCATATTTGCCAATGCTTCTTTCTCGCCTTTTGCATCCAAATAATCCATTAAATCTTTCATTGTGATTAAAGCATGCACAGGGATTTCGAGTTCTTTTTGTACTTCCTGAATCGCAGAAAGCTCACCTTGACCACGCTCTTGACGATCTAACGCCACTAATACCCCTGCAATCGTTGCACCAGCATTTTTTAAGATAGTCACAACTTCACGAATCGCAGTCCCCGCAGTGATCACATCATCAATGATCCAGACTTTTTGACCTGCAACCGATGCACCAACCAACACCCCTCCTTCACCATGATCTTTGGCTTCTTTACGGTTAAAACCCCAAGGAACGCTCTTGCCATGTACTTGAGACAACGCAACCGCAGTTGCTGCTACAAAAGGAATGCCTTTGTATGCAGGACCAAAAATCACACCGACATTGTCACACTGAACCAATTTATCTGCATAGCCTTGTGCTAAAAGAGAGAGTGCTTCACCATCATTTAACAAACCTGCGTTAAAGAAATAAGGACTGACACGACCTGATTTTAAGGTAAACTCACCAAATTTAAGCACACCACGTGATAATGCGAGTTCAATAAAAGCTTGCGGATTAAATGACACAGGCGTTGTCATAAGGTGCTCCAAATTCATCAATTGAGGTTAAACATACGCATGATACCAAAGGATAGCTATCCAAGTGATGTAAAAATTCTTCGAGTCGTCTCAATTAACGTAAATGGGCTACGTTCATCAGTAACCAAAGGTCTACTCGAATGGTTAGAACAGTCCGATGCGGATGTCGTATGTATGCAAGAAAGCCGCATCACCCATGAACAATGGACTGATAAATTCAAACCTGAGGGTTGGTATACGCACTTATTTCCAGCTGAACGTGCAGGCTATGCAGGTACAGCAATTTATAGTCGTTTGCCGTTTATTACGGTCAAAAATGGACTTGGCTTTGAACTTGCTGACTCGCAAGGGCGTTTTATCACGGCGGAGTTTGATTTAGGACTGTCACATCCTGTTCATATTGCTTCTCTATACTTACCATCAGGTTCAAGTGGTGAAGATGCACAAGCACGTAAAGATTTATTTTTACTAGAATACGCCAAGATTTTAAAACAATGGCGAGATGAAAATAAATCGATCATCGTGTGTGGTGACTATAATATCGTGCATAAACGTATTGATATTAAAAACTGGTCTGGCAATCAAAAATCATCAGGCTGCTTACCACATGAACGTGCATGGCTTGATCATATTTATGATGATTTAGGCTATGTGGATACTTTCCGTGAAGTCCGCCAAGAAGCAGAATTATATTCATGGTGGTCAAATCGCGGTCAAGCACGTGCGAAAAATGTCGGTTGGCGCATCGACTATCAAGCTTGCTCTCCAGACTGGAAAGCTCGTACAGCTAATGCATGGGTCTATAAAGAACAATGGTTTAGCGACCATGCCCCTGTGATTATCGACTACAAAATAAACGAATAAGTGAACAAGTGTTCACTTTGACCGCTTCTTTAGCTTACATATCGTGTCGTTTTTTGTGTATTTTTATTTATCCCCTGTAACGGCATTATAGCACCACGGCACAGGGAAGCGGTCAGGATGACCAGAAGGGATAGGACGCCGTAGGAAGATAAAATAAACTTAGTTTAAGTTTATTTGCAAGGATGAGACATTGGACGTTGAAATGAGACCCGCATGATCAGGATGATTAGATGCGGGTTTTCTCTTTTTTAGATATTCGATTTTTTTCTTGACGCTGTCTTTAGCTTTTATGCTCAATATATAAGAACAATTTAATCAATCGCCCATCTTTTAAAAATCTCTCAATCAACTTTATAAACAATATCGATTGGCAACTGAGTCAGTTTTTACGTTAGGCTTTCGAATAAATCTTTTAATCAATCTATATGGTTTTTCAGTATGTTTAAAATTTACGGTATTAAAAATTGCAATTCAATGAAAAAAGCTTTCGATGCTTTAACTGCCAAAGGAATTGCTTACGAATTTCATGATTATAAAAAACAAGGCATTGATGCTGAAACTTTAACAGTCTGGCTGAAAGAGATTGGCGCAGACAAAGTATTAAATAAAAAAGGCACCACATGGCGCAAACTCAGCGAAGCGGAACAAAATCATGCGACTAGTAACGAATCAAATCTGATTGAAACATTGATCGCACAACCGAGCTTGATTAAACGCCCAGTTTTACAAACTCCTCAAGGTTATGTGATCGGTTTTGATGAAGCAGCTTATGCAATTTTATCGGCTTAAAATAAGCAAACAATAAAAAAACCGAGTGGATTTACACTCGGTTTTTTATATCGAATTCAGTTTAGTTCGTACGAATCCAAGTTTGGTTACGACCTAATGCTGCAACGCCGATGTAGCCACGTAATTTAAGCTTTTTACCACCATCGATGATTTCAGCTTTCAATTTATAAGTTTTACCATTTTTAGGATCAATGATAGAACCACCATCATAATTTGTACCGCCTGCATTTTTAAGACCGTGAACAATTGTCACGCCTTTAA
Organism: Acinetobacter sp. SK-43; assembly: GCF_015351505.1. Taxonomy (NCBI): domain Bacteria; kingdom Pseudomonadati; phylum Pseudomonadota; class Gammaproteobacteria; order Moraxellales; family Moraxellaceae; genus Acinetobacter; species Acinetobacter sp. SK-43. The sequence continues at coordinate 24,703 of NZ_JADKPY010000011.1, read as the reverse complement.
GCGGTTTATTTTTAAAAGTACCTTCACATTTAGTGCAGGCATTTTCCTGACCAGCCACTAAATATTTTTGAATTGATGCATTGAGCGTGCCGTCTTTTTGCTCTGTAAACTTCACAATCGCTTTAGGTTGTTTAGTTTCATCATCAATGGTTTGCCATACTGAGCCATTTAATGCATCTGCAGCATTGGCAAAAGTTGTTAAACCGAGCAATCCAAATGCTAAAGCAATTTTCTTCATTTTTGTAATATCCTTAAGGGGTCTTTTCAAGATTAAGAGTATTGAGAATTTCTATCAATATTGCAATTCTTGATTATGACTATTGGGTATAGCCTGACCAACAACAAAACATTGCAGTAATGACAGCGCAAGGCACACGAGTCAAAATTCTCTTAGTTATATACTGACCTAACAATATGGAAAAATTATGAAATTTGGTACTGTTTGGAAATATTATTTTACTGAATCGTTACTAAAAGCGACTATTCGCACACCCAGTCAGTTTAATTTAGCACCGAATGCGTTACGACCTGTTTTAGATCAACTTTGTCGCTTGTTTCCTCAGAATCCAACAGTACAAATTCGACCACTACGTTTAGCGGGTGTTCGCGGTGAAGAAATCAAAGCTCAAGCTTCTGCAACCCAACTGATCTTTCATATTCATGGGGGAGCCTTTTTCTTAGGTAGCCTAAACACACATCGTGCATTAATGACTGACATCTCAGCTCGTACTCAAATGCAGGTGATCCATGTAGATTATCCACTCGCACCTGAACATCCATTCCCAGAGGCGATTGATGCAATTTTTGATGTATACCAAGCACTACTGGTACAAGGAATTAAACCCAAAGATATTATTGTCTCTGGTGACTCCTGTGGGGCTAACCTTGCATTGGCGCTTTGCTTACGCTTAAAGCAACAGCCTGAACTGATGCCAAGTGGTATGATTTTAATGTCACCATATTTAGATCTGACACTCACCAGTGAATCATTACGTTTCAATCAGAAGCATGATGCTTTACTTTCGATTGAAGCTTTACAAGCAGGAATCAATCATTATTTGAAGGATGGGATTCAAGCGGATGATCCTCGCGTATCTCCTTTATTTGATGATCTAAAAGGTTTACCGCCAACGTTGGTTCAAGTCGGCTCTAAGGAAATCCTATTGGATGATTCAAAACGCTTTAGAGAAAAGGCGGAAAAAGCCAATGTCAAAGTGAACTTCAAACTTTACACAGGTATGTGGCATAACTTCCAAATGTTTAATGCATGGTTCCCTGAAGCAAAACAAGCACTAGCGGATATTGCTGAGTTTGCTCATTCCTTAGATCGAAATTAACTCATTTTCTCCAAATGAAAAAAATGGTCAGCTATGGCTGACCATTGTCATTCTTAATTTATTTTTGTCATAATAGTTAAAATTTGATCGATTATTTAGATAACCAAGCCTTTTTCCAAAAAATTTTCCCTAGCGATTTAACATTAAAAACCGAGAGCTAGACTTTTTTCTCAATCTAAAGATGCTATTGTAATTTCAATAATCGTTTTTCAATTTTTTTGATGACAAATTTACACTTATAACCGTTCTTAGGAATCTCATTGCATAAAGGATGCATGTCAATCATGAAGGTTCACTTTAAGAGTTTAGCAAAACGTGAAAAATGGAATTTCTCACAACTTTGGGAGCATGAACCGCTTATCAATTGGGACATGCTGAAAAAAAGTATTTTGTTGCTAATACTCACTGCACTGATGAGCTTGTTTGGAATTTTGTGGGACAGTTTTGTCTTGCTGAATCCTAGTACATGGCAATGGGTGAATTTACCACTCGTTCGCTCAAAACTACTCACCAACTTGATCATGCTGATCGTTTTTCTCAGCTTGATTATTGCTTGTTATTTTTACAAAGATCGAGTGTGGGTTCAGGAAATTATTCCTATTTTGAGTGTACAGATTGTTACGGTATTGCTTTGCCATACAGGCTATCTGATCGGCAGTTTTAGCCCTGCGACCATGGTGACATACGCTAGTGTAGTCGGTGTCGGTCTCATCTTGTTTGATCGTCGTATGATCTACTGCGCATTGATTCCCGCGACTATTGCTCTGCTCTTTTGTAATTTCCTCAGTATGTATGGCATCCTTCAGTATGCGCCAATATTTAATCCTGAGATCTTAAATCAAGCGGAAATGCACCCTTTCTGGGTTGGCAGTATGTTCTTCTTCCTGCTCCCAATTCTATTGGCTTGTTTGTATTTGTTTGAAATTTTACTGCAACAATGGCGTACTCGTGAAACTGCCATTCAAGCTCTGAGCCGCCTCGATCCTTTAACCAATGTCATGAATCGTAGAAGCATTAGTAATCAGCTAGAGAAGCTCAATCAACAAGCCGATCAGTTGTATTCTGTGATTTTGCTCGACCTTGATCATTTCAAAAATATTAATGATCACTTTGGACATAGTTTAGGGGACGAAGTATTAGTAAATGTCGCGAAATGCTTAACTGAAAATCTACGTGATCAAGACATGATTGGTCGCTTTGGGGGCGAGGAATTTATTATTTTGCTTCCCAACACCAGTACAACACAAGCAAAAAGTATTGCTGAACGTTGTCGAATTGCGATTTCACAATTAAGTTTTATTTCTGAAGATCATCAAGAATTTTCGGTTAGTGCTAGTTTTGGAATTAGCAGCTCACAAAATGCCAGTGAGTCACACTTAATTATTAGTCAAGCTGACCAAGCATTGTATGCAGTCAAAGCAAATGGACGTAACCAAGTCAAAGTATTTAGTGAGCTGGTGGGTTGATCAATAAAAGAGGGAAATTCCCTCTTTTACTTTTTGTCTATTTCTTTAAATATTCATCTCGAGTCTGACGATATGGCTCATCAAATGGTACAAACATTTGCTCTTGTTTTGCTTCCGCAATCCACTGTTGAACCGATGGTAAAGACAAAATCTTGTCTATATAGCTTTTGCCTGATGCTGAAATAGGTAAGTCAAAACATTCAAAACGCATCACCACTGGTGCATAAAATGCATCGGCAATACTAAACTCACCACACAAAAACTGATCTTCGCTTGGTCGCTCTGACCAAATTTGATCAATACGTGCGACTTCATTACGCAGTTGCTCATGCTCAGCCCAAAGCTGTTTTCCTATATGTGATAAATCCGCTTCAACATTCATCGGACAAAGATTGCGTAAATTCTGAAAACCACTATGCATTTCTGCACTAATACAACGTGCGCGGGCACGTAACTTTTTATCTTGAGGTAATAAATTTTTATCAGGATGTTGTTCAGCAATATATTCTGCAATCGCTAGACTATCCCAAACAATAATATCCTCATCAACTAAAGCAGGTACTTTTCCTGTTGGATTAAGTTTTAAAATTTCAGTTTTGAACTGGCTATCTGGCTCAAAACTATCAAACTGAATCCAATGTTCTTGAAATGCAATACCCGCCTGTTTTAACAAAATCCACGGACGCATCGACCATGTGGAGTAATTTTTATTTCCGATGAACAGTTGATAACTCATAATGATTTCTCTTTTAATGCAGCGAGTTGTTGTATTAGTTCAGATTTCTGGAATGCACCCGTCAAACGTAAAGCACGTATTTCTTTCTTTTGTTGATCTAAGAATAAATAAGTTGGCGGACCTAATATGTCCCATTGATTGAGTAAGTTCTGATGCGATAGATCATACTGACTGAGGTCAAGCTTGATCAAATAATAAGGCGCCAAAGCATGTTGGACCTCTGAGTCTTTTAAAATCCGATGCTCAATCGGTTGGCATGCTACACACCAGTCTGCATACACATCAACCACGATCATTTGATCTTTCGGCGCAGTTGCAAGAAGTTGTTCAAACTCATCTGCTGTTCGTGCAATATGCCAAGTAGCAAGTTGATCAGCTTGTTGCGTTGTCAAATTCTGTACATGTTGATATTGATTAAATGCCAAAAAAGGAACAACAACCAATAACAATAATGCGTATAGCCATTTTAATTGGCTCGTCTTCACAAAGAGTCGATACGCTGCAAAAACAATAAATCCAAGACCTAATAATAGACTGAGAATCTGCATCGCCAATTCAGGCAAAAGTGGTCGAATAAAGTACAAACTGAGCGCTAACATCAAAAAGGCAAAAATCACCTTGATTTGATGCATCCATTCTCCCGCTTTAGGAAGTGCTTTTGCACCAAGTACACTCGCCAAAAGCAAAGGTATACCCATCCCAAATCCGAGCGTAAACAAGAGTAATGCACCTTGCCATTGACTTTGGGTCTGTGAAATAAACAGTAGCGTTCCAGCAAGTGGAGCAGTCATACATGGACCAACCAACAAAGCTGAAATCATCCCCATCACACTTGCGCCAATTAAGGTGCCACCTTGTTGCACCGATTGCATTCGATCAAGATGATTGACCCATTTTTGTGGTAGTTTAATTTCAAATAAACCAAATAAATTGAGTGCGAAAACCACAAACAATAAACTAAAGGCAATTAATGTTGCTGGCTGTTGAAGCCACCGTTGAAAGTTCAACCCTGCAGCTGATGCGATTAATCCCAGTACCGCATATACCATCGCCATGCTGATCACAAAGGTCAATGCAATCATCCATGCTTTAACACCTTTATGTTCACGCACGATCAATGATGTCAAAATAGGCAACATCGGCAATGAACATGGCGTGAATGCCAGTAAAATCCCTAATCCTAAGAATAAAGCCAAACTATAAGCTAAAGAATGTTGTTCTAATGTGCTCGACCATTTCTGATCTTGGGCCATAACAGTATTGTTGCTGTCAGCTGTTGATTGATCTTGTGGCGTTTCACTTAATACTGAGTTATTTGTATTCGCTGCCTGAGCAGATCGAGCAACATCTAAAAAACGCTTTTGAGAGTTTGCAGTGGTATTTTGCATACTCACTAAACCATCAATATCGGTTTGAAAGTCAATCGTTTGAGGTGGGTAACAAATTCGATCTTTGGCACAACCCTGCCATGTGACACGGTAGTGCTGCGATGCTAGTGTCGGAATATTGAATTCAACTTGCTGATAATAAACTTGACTATGACCATAGTTTTCATCATATTGCTCAACGGCTTTGGGCAAATCCAACGCAACAGCTTGATTGCCTTGCTGAACTTCAAATTTATGTTGATATAAATAATAGTTTGGCTGAATTTCCCAACGTAATCGTGCTTGATCGGTTTGCGTCGATTCAACTGAAAATGTAAATGCCTCTTCAGGGCTTAATAATGGTGCTGCTGAATTTTCTTGGGCGTAGGTTAAAGACCCACATAACAGCAATAATGTACCCAAAAAGTATTGGATCAGCGAGACACTAGCCTCACCCCGAACATGCATTTTCATATCATCTCTCTATGTTCTCTCAAATGCCCGATTTCTTGAATGGCAGTTCAACATAGAGCATTTGAGAGATCATTTATCAGAATAAAACGGATACGCCTAAACCACCGTTATAACTTCTCACATCACCATCTAAATCAACACCCACACTTGCATCAAGCTGTGTACGATCATTGATGGCATAGACCAATCCAGTCCCTAAACCATATTGATAGTCTTGGCTCTCTGCTTTGCGATAAATAAACTCAGAATATCCTGATAATTTACCTGCAATTTTATAATCAATGGTTGGAATCGCTGTCACTGCCCAATTACTATTTTGTGCTTCATAACGCATGGTAATTGACGTACCGATTAAATCACTAAACTCATAGGCAACAGCTGAAGTTAAACTATAAATATCATCATGTGCTGTGAATTCATCATTACCCGTTGCAATAATCGCTTCAGCTAACACCGCCATCGATAAACGATCATCTTTCAGATCAATCGCTTTCTTTAAACCAATACTGACATCGCCTAAACCATCAGTTTCAGTTTTAAATCCAGCTCGCTTGTGTTGTTGCCATACTGGACCTTGCCAACCCAATTGCAGTTCTAGACCATTTGCTAAACCTGTACGCAACAACATATCGCCATTTAGGGTTAAAGTTTTATCTTTTACACCTTCAATATTTTGTTCTTGGTAACTTACTGTTGGTAAGCCCTGTTCCCAAGCAAGTTGACCAACAGGTGTAATCCCTGTTCCGATCCCTGCACCAGGACGATCAAATGAAAATTCTGCCGCAAAAGTCGTGCTTGCTAGCATTGACGCAGCCACAAAAGTTAAAGCATTAAGCTTCTTCATGATGAACCCCTTTTCCTTGTTTTCGCTAAACTTATGCTGTTAGCTCTTTTGACATTTTAGCGCCATGCTGACGCAATAATTCGAGTGTCTCGCGCTCTTCTTTCAGCGATTCTGACCAATCAATTTCATCAAAATCACAATCAAAGAATAATTGGCTAATCGAAGATAAAATCGTTAGTCCTTCTTCATCACGTGTATTTGGATCAACTTTTTCGTCTAGTAAACGCTGTACCACAGGGACACATGCCGAGCTTGCAGCATCCCAAAGCGGACCATAAAATTCTTCAGCATCCCACAAATGTAGATTTGCTTTGGCTTGAATTAATGCGTCTAAAATAGCAAGATAAACGTGAAGTTCTTGTTGTTTTTCATCTTCACTTAATGGCTTGCCAGCTTCATAAGCCTCACAAATTTTTTCCCACCACGCAAACAAACCATCACAAAGAACTGAAACAGGTGGTCCTTGTTCTGGATCAATAAAGTTTGGGTCAAGTCCTTCAGCAAGTAATGCTTGTACTTGGTCTAAATCGAGTTGTTGTATGGCTTGCACCAAGGCCTGTTGCTGATTGCTTAACATGACCAATTCTCACAAAGTATTTAATTCGCCTATTATGCCGAATATCCCATCGGGATTTTATAAAACGACCTAAAAATCATGTATAAATTTGATACAGGCATAAAAAAAGCCCAATACTGGGCTTTTTTTAAACGCGCTCACTACGCCTCATCATCTACTTTTATATCATCATCGACATCAACATATTCTGGTAAAGCTCCACGATGGTGGTCTTTTTTCTCATATAAATGTTCCAAACTACGTTGTAATTTATCAATTGCACCATGGATAGATGCATCGATATTTGCAGCTTTGTGTGTCACAGCTACAGGTTTCATACCTGCTGGACGGGCTTCGATCATACAGCGTTTATCATGATCTCCCGTTTTTTCCCCATTTTCATCACTAATATGAACCGAAAAATGTGTAATACGTTCGCTATAACGTTGAAATTCTTGTTTAAGCTCTGCACGGATATAACTAATTAAACGTTCGCTACCATGGATGTTTTTATCTGTACGGATTTCAATATTCATAAATATCTTCCTCTCTTCTATATTGAGACGGTTCTACGAAGCTTTTTATTCAGCACACTTTGAGCATGCATTCATTCAGTGCAGTTGTATATTCTGATTATGTAAATGCTTGTCGTCTCCTTGCTTCACATCAGTTGTGTTTCAGTTATTTAGAAGATCTTCTATAATTCCAATATCTGTCTTTCATCAGAAATATGCAAGCTGATTTTTGACATTTTTATTAAAACTTGATCAAAAAGATTCTCTTACCGAATCTTATCTTTGGCAGACCTTTTACCGTATACAATTCTTTTGAGCATTTGGTCAAATTTGGCTTTATTTTTGCTTCATAACTTGTATGCTTTACACGCCTTTTGTGGGGGAGATTTTTTAAATGCAATTGAAGCAACTTGCGGCTACATCTTTATTGTTATCTACAGCAGTTTTCGCTCAAGCGAAACCAATTTGGCAGGATTTCAGCCTAACGGGTTTATACGGCGAAAACTATGAAGTGGTTGATGAAAAACAAACAACTTTAACAGTTGAATATGCGGCAAAAGTAAAATATGCCGATGTGTTCTTCTTTATGGATCGTATGCGTGGTAGCGACGATCATAAAAGCACTTATTTCGAGCTTTCTCCACGCTTGAGCTTGGGTGAGGTTTCAGGTCAGAAACTTGCTTTTGGTCCGATTAAAGATGTGTTGATCTCAACGACTTGGGAAAGTAACAATGATGACTTTTCTAGTTTTGATAACTTCTTATACGGCGTAGGTTTCGATCTTGCAATTCCTTATTTCCAATATGCGAATGTCAATTTCTACCGTGCAAACAATGAAAATACAGCAGATGATTATCAAATGACTATCGCTTATGCGGTTCCATTTAAAGTATCTAGCGAAGATTTCTTAGTTGATGGTTTCCTTGACTGGTCTACAGCAGAAAAAGACCATGCGAGTGAACTTAACTGGACAACCCAATATAAATGGAATGTAGGTAAACACATTTCACCTGAAACACGTTTATATTTGGGCGTAGAACATTCTGTTTGGAATAACAAGTTTGGTATCAAAGGCAGCGACGAAAATAATGTCAGTGCTTTAGTGAAATACCATTTCTAAACGGTTTTGACTGATCAAAACAGCAAGGAATTCCTTGCTGTTTTTTTTTAGATCGCGCATATTGAAATAGATGAATTTTCTTTTATTTTGTTATGTCTCACGATCTTATACTTGCAACGCACACACTACAAAACTCTTATCAAATTCGTTTTGCAACTACTGATGATCTTGAGCAGATTCTCGCTATTTATAATCATGAAATCATCACGGGCACAGCCAACTGGAATGATCAAGCCGTTACTTTAGCGCAATATCAACAGCGCTTTCAGGAGATGCAACAACAGCAATTTCCTATGATTGTCGTCGAAGATCAGTCATTGAGAAAAATTGCGGGTTATGCCTATTACTCTGCCTTTCGTAGTATTACAGGCTATCGACACAGTATTGAACATTCTGTTTTTATTGATCCGAATTATGCTCGTCAGGGTTTAGGTAAAGCCCTCATGCAACAACTGATTCATCTTGCGACTCAACAGCATATGCATGTCATGGTGGCAGCGATTGATAGCGAAAATACGGGTTCAATCGTATTACATCAACAACTGGGTTTTATTCAAACTGGTTATATGCCACAAGTGGGACAAAAGTTTGGCAAATGGCGTGATTTAGTTTTAATGCAACTACAATTGAGTCGTTCATAAACAGAACAATTTCATCTCTACTATGCATATGTAGTTGGTTAGAATAAAAACATCTCATTTACAAAATAATTTAAAACATGAAAATTTCACAACTCGCTTTAATCATTACATGTGCTTCAGCAACAACCGTTAGTTTTGCAGAAACGTCTTTTGAGCAAGAATTACAGCAAGGCTGTGCCAAAGTAAAACAATACGCTCTAAATGGGAAAAAGCTCTACGACCAAAAGCAATATGCCAAAGCAGTGAAACAATTTGAAGATCAAGCCGCATGGGCACATTTCTGCCAAATGAATGCTGAAGAAAGCGGTATTAAAGTGACTGATCGAGAGATTGAAATAGCCAATAATAATGTCGGGTTGAGTTATGCAAAATTAGGTAAACCACAATGGGCAAGAGTATGGTTTTTAAGAGATGAAGATTCAAAAATCAGTCTATACAATTTAAAACAGCTTCCTAAACCGCAGATCACGAAAGACCTACAAGGCACTTATGTCCGAGCCAATGGTTTCGGACAATGGGATTACATCACGGTCAAGAAACAACAAAATAAATATCTAATTAATTTTGAAGGTTATTATTTTGGCATTCGTGGTCTTATTTATGGTCCCAATTTAGGTGAGTTTGATACCACAATGCCGATCACTGCAAAGCAAGCCAACTATCATTATGAGGACTGCCAGATTAAGCTTCAATTTACGAATGATACAAATAATGGTCAAAAAATTGAGGTGAAACAAAATAGTGGCGAGTCTGGATGTGGTTTTGGGCATAACGTCTATGCGGGCGGCACGTTCTATAAGGTTGAAGGTAAATAAATGATCTTTACCCTCAAACTCAACAAAAAATTTAAGAAAACTTATGAGTCTCGGAAACGTCATTCACAACCTGCGTAATCTTTGAAAGATATTGTTTCTGCGAAACAATAGAAAAAATCCAAGAATTGAACAGGTTTTGTGAATGACAATGCCTTTGGTTACTTTGGGCAAAACCAAAGTAACTCCAGCGGAAGGCGTATTTAAAAATTAGAAGACTACTAGGTATGACTCCGAAAGATAATCATTTTTTTAATATCTAGTTTCTAAATAGTAAAATGAGATATATAGGGTCGATACTAAATCGCCACCAATTCCCGAATCCCCTTTTCCGGCATTTCTGCACCTTGCCCGTTTGCAATCACTTGACCACGCGCCATCACCGTATAGTTATCTGCCAGTTCTTCAGCAAAATCGTAAAACTGCTCCACCAAAACGATCGCCATTTCACCCTGATCTGCCAATTTACGAATCACTCGACCAATGTCTTTGATGATCGAGGGCTGAATCCCCTCAGTCGGTTCATCCAAAATCAAGACTCTTGGCTCCGAGGCCAACGCTCTCGCAATCGCGAGCTGTTGCTGTTGACCACCTGACAAATCTCCACCACGGCGATGCTTCATTTCATCCAAGACAGGAAAAATTTCGTAGAGATGACTCGGTACTTTTCGAGTTTTCGCACCTGAAAATTTCGCCATACCAATTAAGATATTTTCCTCTACGGTTAAAGTTGAAAAAATATCTCGTCCTTGTGGCACGTACGCCAATCCTGCACGTACTCGTTGCTCAGGGGACATTTTGGCAATATCTTTGCCATCTAGCAAAATCTGTCCTGATTTAATTGGGAGAATCCCCATCAAGCATTTCAGCAACGTGGTTTTACCAACGCCATTCCGTCCTAGAACAACACTGCATTCCCCTACAGGCGCTTGAAAAGACACGTCACGCAGAATATGACTACCACCATAAAACTGGTTAATTTCTTTCACTTCTAACATGGCAGTCTCCTAGCGTCCCAAATACTTTTCAATCACATCTTCATTGGCTTGTACCTCTGCCAATGTGCCCTCTGCCAAAATTGCACCTTGCGCCAGTACCGTGACTTTTTCACTAATGGTGTCAATAAAGCTCATGTCATGCTCCACGACCACCAGCGTATGATTTTTTTTCAATTCCAAACACAATTCAGCAGTGCGTTCTGTTTCCGCATCAGTCATTCCTGCCACAGGCTCATCCAATAAAATCAGCTTCGGACGTTGCATCAATAACATACCGATTTCTAACCACTGCTTTTGACCATGAGATAATAATCCTGCGGGCTTTTTTACAAATTCCTTTAAGCGAATTTGCTCCAAACTTTCCTCCAGTGCTAACTGTGCTTCTGGATCAAGTCGGCTAAACAAACTTTTTTTCACTCGCTTATCGCGTGGTGCAGCGAGTAGTAAATTTTCCATCACAGTGAAATTTTCAAATACCGTTGGTTTTTGAAATTTTCGTCCAATCCCAGCTTCTGCGATTTCCTCGGTACTCATTTTGGCAAGATCATAGTTTTGTCCAAAAAAAGCAGTGCCCGTGGTTGGACGAGTTTTCCCTGTAATCACATCCATTAATGTGGTTTTCCCCGCACCATTTGGTCCAATGATGCAGCGCAATTCACCTTCAGCGATGTACAGTGATAAATCATTTAACGCACGAAACGAATCAAACCACACACTGACTTTTTCTAAATACAAGGCAATCCCATGACTAAAATCTGCGCCTTCAGTTTTGGCGCGTCCATAGCCCTCGCCGAGTTGACCGCCATGTTGAGCTGAGTCTAGGAATAAATCACTCATTTAATTGCTCTCCTTTTTAAAACGGTCAAATAAACCAATCACACCTTTCGGTAAGAAAATCGTCACCACGATAAATAAAGCACCTAAGATCAATAACCAAGCTTCTGGTGCTGCAACTGTGAAATAAGTCTTCACAGCATTGATTAAACCTGCACCAAGAATGGGTCCGATCAATGTGCCACGACCACCTGCGGCAACCCACACTGCCATTTCAATCGAGTTGACTGGATTCATTTCACTTGGGTTAATAATGCCCACCTGTGGCACATACAACGCCCCTGCGATACCTGCAATCACTGCCGATAGCACCCATGCTGAAAGCTTGTACCACAGTGTGCGATAGCCCAAATATTGCAAACGGTTTTCACTGTCACGAATCGCGCCAAGCACTCGACCATAAGGACGATTCATCAGTTGACGTAAGCCGATAAAACACAGCATTAACACCAAAGCAGTGACAAAACATAAAGTGGCACGCATCGGCGCTGAGGTGATATCAAAACCAAGTAAGGTTTTAAAACCCGTGAAGCCATTATTTCCACCAAAACCTGTCTCATTGCGGAAGAACAAGAGTGCCGCTGCAAAGGTCATGGCTTGGGTAATAATTGAGAAATACACACCCTTGATTTTTGAGCGGAAAGCAAAGAAACCAAAAATAAACGCAACTAAGGCAGGCACAAATAAAACCAAGATCATCGCCCAAGCAAAGTGCTCAGTCCCCACCCAATACCAAGGGAGTTCTGTCCAACTAAGGAAGCGCATGAAATCAGGTAAGCCATCACCTGCTGATTCGCGCATCAAGTACATGCCAAAGGCATAACCACCCAAGGCGAAATACAAACCATGCCCCAAGCTTAAAATCCCTGCATAGCCCCACACTAAATCCAGTGCCAACGCGACCAAAGCCAAGCACATGATTTTGCCAATTAACGTAATCCAATACGCTGACAGATAAAATGCCGAATCAGGGGATAACAGATGTAACCAAGGTAAGCTCAATAACACGGCAAAACAAATGGCAATCGCAATTGCACTATACGGTTTATCTGCAAATAAAGAAGTGATTTTCATTGGCTTACTCCACGAAACGACCTTTGATGGCAAACAAACCTTGTGGACGCTTTTGGATAAACAAAATCACAAGAACCAAGAGAATAATTTTTGCTAAAACCGCACCTAGACCAATCTCTAGAACTGTACCGCTAATCCCTAAACCTAAGGCTGCAAGTACCGCACCCCACACTTGCCCCACGCCGCCAACCACAACAACAAGGAAGGCATCAATAATGTAGTTTTGTCCGAGGTCAGGCCCGACATTCCCTACTTGTGCCAGCGCACAACCTGCCAATCCAGCTAAGCCTGAACCCAAACCAAATGCCAGCATGTCGATACGTGCAGATCGAATGCCCACGGCACGCGCCATTTGACGGTTTTGTGTCACAGCACGGACAAATAATCCGAAACGGGTTTTGTTTAATAAGAAAACTAAAAGTAGTAATACCGCCACGGTAAAACCAATAATCGCAATACGGTTATATGGCAACATCAGGCTTGGCGTCAGGGCAATACCACCACTGAGCCATGCGACATTCGACACTTCAACATTCTGCGCGCCAAAGATCATCCGAACCGATTGCATCAAGATTAAACTCACACCAAAAGTTGCCAATAATGTTTCCAATTGGCGACCATAAAGCGGACGAATCACAGTACGTTCAATCAACATGCCGATCAGCGCACTCACCAGAAATGCAGCAGGAATCGCAGCCAATAAATACCAATCGACTAAGCCTGCAAAGTGCGTTTTAAAAAAACTTTGAATGACGTAAGTGGTATAAGCACCGATCATGATGAGTTCACCATGTGCCATATTGATGACACCAAGCAAACCATAGGTGATTGCAAGACCAAGCGCTGCTAAAAGTAAAATACTAGCGGTACTGAGACCTGAAAATACATGCCCTGACCATTCACTGATTTGAATGCGCGTTTTAATTTTATTTTGTGCTTCAAGCAAAGCTGCTTTTAATGCAGGATTACTTTGTGGCTGTTCTAAGCTTTGGTTGATCAACGCCAATACATCGGGACGATTCGAATCCCCTAAAACTTTGGTCGCTTCGATCTTAGTAAACTCATCTGAGCTATTAAAATCTAAACGTGCTTTCAGTTGTGCCAAACGTGCTTTAACCGCTTCACTTTTTTCATTGAGATAGAGTTGCTTAACTGTAGCAACATCGAGCTCATCTAAATTATTTTCTAAAATGTCCACCGCAGCTAAACGTTGTGCTGCATCGTCTGAATTCAATTTAACTTTGGCTTGTCCAAAGTTCAGTGCCTTACGTAAAGTATTGACCAGCGTCACTTGAGATAAATCTGAGGGCCAAGTGTCGATGGCTTCCAGTTGCGGGTAACTTAATAGTTTTTCATCGTTTTTTAAGATATAGGTATTACCTGAACCATCCGTATATAACTCATTTTGGTCAATATACGCCACCAACTGATCCAGTTGTTCAATACTGGCTGGCCATTGATTCAACATGGCACGGCGAGTAGCAAAGTCAGATTTAACAAAAGTTTGGATGGCATCCTGAGAAGTTGTAGACGTCACAGTTGTTGGTGAAGTAACTTCTGCCCATGCAGGATTAAACATGATCTGTGCCATGATGCAGAGCATTGCCAAAACATAGTGTTTCGCCATAAGACTCCCCTTATATTTTCTATTTAAACCAATCAACAAGAAATAAAACTAAGAAAAACCTACTGCCGAAACAGCAGGTTGCATAGGAAAATTATTTAGGAATATATGGGCTCCAAGGCTCAGCTTTGATGGTTTGAGGCGTTTTATAAACCACATCAAATTGCCCATCACCACGGATTTGTCCGATCATCACAGGCTTATGTAAATGGTGATTGGTTTCATCCATTTTGAGGGTATAACCCGATGGTGCTGCAAAAGTTTGACCTGCCATTGCATCACGAACTTTATCAACCTCTGTAGAACCTGCTTTTTCGACCGCTTGTTTCCACATATTGATACCAACATAAGTCGCTTCCATCGGATCGTTGGTTACAACTTTATCGGCATTTGGAAGTTTGTACTCCACTGCATATTGCTTGAATTTATTCACAAACTCGGTGTTTTTCGGATTTTTAACTGACATGAAATAGTTCCATGCCGCTAAATGACCTACTAATGGCTTGGTATCAATACCACGTAACTCTTCTTCACCAACGGAGAATGCCATGACTGGAATATCAGCCGCTTTAATACCTTGGTTACCAAGCTCACGATAGAAAGGTACGTTAGAGTCACCATTGATGGTCGAAATCACCGCAGTCTTTTTGCCTGCAGAGAATTTCTTAATATTGGCAACAATGGTTTGATAATTACTATGACCAAACGGTGTGTATTCTTCCATGATGTCTGCATCGGCAATGCCTTTAGACTTCAAGAATGCCCGTAAGATTTTATTGGTCGTACGTGGGTAGACGTAATCTGTACCAAGTAAAACAAAACGTTGTGCTTTACCGCCCTCTTCTCCCATCAAATACTCAACTGCAGGAATCGCTTGTTGATTCGGTGCTGCACCTGTATAGAAAATATTTTTTGATTGTTCCTGACCTTCATATTGCACTGGATAGAACAATAAACCATTTAACTCTTCAACCACAGGAAGAACCGACTTACGTGATACTGATGTCCAGCAACCGAAAATAACAGCGACTTTGTCCTGAGTAATTAACTGGCGAGCTTTCTCAGCAAATAACGGCCAATCTGATGCTGGATCAACGATAACAGGTTCTAATTTTTTACCGAGTACACCACCATTCGCATTGATTTCATTAATAGTCATCAATGCTGTATCTTTCAAGGAAGTTTCAGAAATCGCCATCGTGCCCGAAAGGGAATGCAGAATCCCCACTTTAATGGTGTCGCCACTTTCTGCTGGTGCTGTTTTTGCTTCAGTTTTTGTTTGTTCTGTTTTCTCTGCTGGTTTTGAGCAACCGACCAGTCCTCCCCCCATCATCGCTGCCATAAGTACAGACATCGACATCAATTTATTTTGCATCTTTGTTCTCCACAGGTTGATCTTCTGATTTTTACTGAGTGGAGTTATTCAATATCTGTGCCAACACATCAAGGCATTGTTTTATAATAAAATTAATTCAAACCAGTAGAAAAAAATCCAATCTTGTATACAACATTGCATACAAAAAATACATGCTGAACTAAAATGAAGCACAATTAATCAAAATAAAAAATTGATACCTTGCTCAGATAAAGAATATTTAACTTTTTGATCCAGAAGATTCAAAAAATCAGATTGTTTCAACGAATCCAAGTGGCATTTCGGTATTTAAAACATAAAGCACACATGGTGACAGCTAAGCTATACGACCCAATTAAAGCAATCCAAAACCAATCAATACCCAATGGAATAATTTCAAAGATCCACCAATCCATTCCCCAATATGCCAATAGCTGTCCGCCACCTAAACCAAAGATCAACAATGAAGTGCTATAAATCATGCTTGGCACAATCGTTATGCCCCAACAGCGTAATACCGTTGCAAAAATACATAACATTGCATCTGCTAAATGAAACAAAATTCCGAGGATAAAGAGGGAGGTCGTGATTTGAATAACCGCTAGGTCTTGGGTAAATTGAGAAATGAACTCATCTCGAAGAAGCAGTAATACACTGCATAAAGTGACGGCAAAAATAAAGATAAGCAGAAAGGCTTTTTTTGACCAAAGCAAAGCAACTTGTTTCTGTTGGGCGCCAATTTTTTCAGATAACATTAAACTGAAAGCAACAGAAAATGCAGCAGGTAAAATATATAGCATGGAACAAATACTAGCGACCACCTGATGCGAGGCAATCACAATACTACCAAGTGGTAATGCTAGAATCGAAATTGCCATAAAAGCAATCACATCAATCACGATCATCAGTGCGGTAGGTATTCCAATTCGAAGAAAACGGCGCAACAATTCATAACTAAAGGAAAAGTGACTCAGATCAAGTTTAAAAATAGCTTTGCCACGTATACAACCATATAACAATATCAACATCACACTATCCCCAAGCAATGTCGAAAATACGGCGCCATAGACACCCCAAGGTGCAATATCAAAGTACGCTACACCGTTGATCAAAGCGTAGGACAGAGGCAACTTAATCAATAAAAAAATTACGCCTATATAAGTTGCGATAATTGGACGATCAAGAACCTGTATTTGTATGGTTAAGATACGGCAACATAGCCGAACCACTAGATCGACTGAAAAAATCATCAAACAATTTTTAACCAATAACAGGACGGTATCTGATGCTTGAAAAAAGGTTAATAAATGCTCGGTATTGTTGATCAAAACAATCGCAACAATACTAAACACAGCTGCGATTAATACGGCCAAACTCACGACGTTAGTTAATTTTTGTTGATTGATTTCCCGCCCTTTTTCTTCTGCGAGGATTTGAAACATTCCTTGTAGTAATCCGTAGCCCACCACAAAAACAATCATATAAACTGAGAGAGAAACCGATAAAGCTGTTAAATGCACATGGCTATAGTGAGATAAAAATGCGGTATCAATGACACCACTCATAATAAAAATCGTATTACTAAACAGAATTGGGAAAAAAATACTTAAAAAACGCTTCATTCTATTTTCACTATTATCATTTAAGAATTTGATATATTTGAATTTTAAAATCTTAGAAACAAACAAGCTATTTTGATCAATACGCTTCAAATGTTAGATAAAATTTTACCAAGAGATAAAAAGCAAATAGCATTCCATGTTTGTTTTTCAGCTTATGAATTTACATTTTTTAAAAAGACATAAAAAAGCCCAGATCAACTGGGCTATGCAAAAATCGATTCAAATCAAACCACAATATCCGCCAAATTACCTTTCTGCTCTAACCAGTGTTTACGATCAGCCGCTCGTTTTTTCGCGAGTAACTTGTCTAACAAACCTGCAGTTAAATGTGCATCATCTAGATCCAGTTGCACCAAACGACGTGTATTTGGATCCATGGTGGTTTCACGTAATTGACTGGCATTCATTTCACCCAGACCTTTAAATCGAGTGATTTGAGGATTTTTATTACCTTTTACTTTTTTCAGAATTGCCTCTAACTCATCATCATCTAGGGCATAGTGCACATCTTTGCCAATATCAATACGATAAAGCGGTGGCATCGCGACAAATAAATGGCCGTCCTCAACTAAAGCTGGAAAATGTTTCACAAACAATGCACAGAGTAAAGTTGCGATATGTAGACCATCTGAGTCCGCATCGGCAAGGATACAGATTTTGCCATAACGTAGTTCAGACAAATCATCACTACCTGGATCAACACCAATCGCAATCGCAATGTCATGGACTTCCTGAGATGCCAAGACCTCATCCGAAGAGACCTCCCAAGTATTTAGGATTTTTCCACGAATCGGCATAATCGCTTGGAAATTTTTGTCCCGCGCTTGTTTAGCACTGCCGCCTGCGGAATCCCCTTCGACAATAAACAGCTCACTGTCTTCACGTGTTAAACCAACACAATCTGCTAATTTTCCAGGTAATGCTGGACCAGCCACAATCTTCTTACGTTCGACTTTCTTAGCTGCTTTTAAACGACGACCTGCTTTGGCGATTGCCATTTCAGCTAGTTGAGTTGCGATCTCAGCATGTTGGTTTAACCATAACGCAAATGCATCTTTGGCAATATTGAGCACAATATTCGAAGCTTCACGACTCGAGAGACGCTCTTTGGTTTGTCCTGAAAATTGTGGCTCTTGGAATTTTAAAGATAGGATGAAATTCACCCCATCCCAGACATCTTCTGCCGAAAGTTTCATGTTACGCGGTAATAAATTACGTAATTCACAGAACTCGCGTAAAGCCTCCGTGACCCCCGAACGCAATCCATTCACATGCGTACCGCCTTGCGCAGTTGGAATCAAATTGACATAACTTTCTTGAATCTGTTCACCACCCTCAACATTCCAGCAAATTGCAAATTCACATGCGGCTCTTTCTGCTTGTCCACTACTCACAAAAGCAGGTGCTGGTAAAATCTCTCGATCTTCCAATTCATCCATTAAATAGTCAACGAGACCATTTTCGAACTGCCATTCGATTTTTTCATTATTGATTTTATCGTCATAAATAATTTTTAAGCCTGCTGCCAATACAGCTTTGGCTTTTAAATTATGTTTCAGCGCTTTTAATGCAAACTTAGGACTATCAAAATATTTAGCTTCCGGCCAGAAACGAACGGTTGTCCCTGTCGCACGTTTCGCAACTTTACCTTCTAACACAGACAATGGCGCAACGGGCTCACCTTGCTCAAATGCCATTTGATACAAGTTACCCTGACGTTGTACAGCGACTTCAACCCGTGTAGATAAAGCATTGACCACAGAAATACCAACACCGTGCAAACCACCTGAAAACTGATAGTTATCAGTACTGAACTTACCACCTGCATGTAGCTTGGTCAGAATGATTTCAATACCACTTTGACCATACTCTGGATGGATATCGACAGGCATACCTCGACCATTGTCTTCAACTGACAACGAACCATCCTCATAGACCGTCACACAAATTTGGTCGGCATGTCCTGCCAGCGCCTCATCGACAGCATTATCAATCACCTCTTGCGCCAAATGGTTTGGGCGTGAGGTATCTGTATACATCCCTGGACGACGACGAACAGGATCTAAACCAGAAAGAACTTCGAGGGATTGTGCCGTGTATTGTGTCACTTGATCTGACTTCCTTTTTATATGCCTGCCGACAAAAATTCGAGTACTAAGGGTAATTTGTCTTTGAAATCATCCATTGCATGATTACCACCCACATCCGTTAATATCAATGCAGATGGATGTAGGGCACTATAATAGCGTTGTGCCTGACGATAATCCAAGACTTCATCATCTTGTTGCAACAGCACGAGAATTTTATCAGCCTGTTCTGGTTTCGTATCAGCAATTGATTGTAATTGCTGCAATTGATCGTGATCAAGCGTCCATGATTCAGTGACTTTGAGTGGGATTTGCTCAATACCAAACAATTCTTGAAAGAGTTGCCATGGTTGCATAGCAGGATTGATCAGTACAGCAGGACAATCATATTTGGCGACAAAATATGTCGCATAGAATCCACCCAAACTGCTACCGACCAGGACAACTTGATCGAGTGGTAAACTTTCGATTAAATTAGAAACGTATTTTAAGACCACTTCAGGTGGTTGATTCAAATCGGGCAAATGCACGTGAATATGATCGTGATTTGCACAATATTGATACAGCTCTTGCCCTTTTTTTGACAGTGGGCTGCTTCTAAAACCATGTAAATAGATAATTTGCATATGCACCAAATTAGACAAGCGCTTGACTTATTGTGAAATAAATCACATTTTTTTGCGTAATGATTAAACATATAACAATATAAATTACATTTAAGCTCGATATTGTCTGACACAAAAAACGATACTGAATTCTATTCATCAGTATTCTAAAAAAATTAGTTCTGAAAGACATAAGATGTAAGAGTTTGTTGTAGTTTATCTAAACAATGTTAAGTTAATAACTTCAAACCTTCGGTATATATATCAAGGATGGGGAAAAATAATATGCCAAGTTTAACACCTCTGCATGAAACCTACTGCAAATGGGATAGTACGCCCCCAAGTCAGGCAGATGTTTTGGAAGGTTTGGCACAATTAGTGAGCACAAGTTTGAGTGGTGTTCATGAACTGGTGCAATTAATTCAAACTGAAGTGTTAAGGACTACGCTCGGTTTAAGTGCACAAAAAGCCAAAAAATTACAGAAACATCCACAATTACAGAAATTCTATCAATTTTCATATGATGCTATTCAAAAATACGGGAGTAGCTTTCTTGCTCCTAGTCTGCGTCATATCGTTGAAAAATTTCCAGTTCTACACGATAAACCATTAACGCCAAGCCTTCATTTTGTTGTAGGGGCATTGAATGGGATTTTTGGGGATTTCTTCCTAAAACAACATAACCCCATGGCATTACCGATGGTGTTATATGATCACTATGGATCATTACAGCAAGGTGAACTTACTGGGCGTATCGTAATACTCACACATGGTTTATGTATGAACCATTTGAGTTGGTCAAATCATCGTTATGGCGGAATAGGTGAGCGTTTACTTGCTCAGCGTGACAATAACACAATGCTGTATTTAAATTACAATACAGGTCGTCGAATCTCTGCAAATGGTCGCAGTTTTGCCAACGTATTAGAAGATTTGATCCAGAGAAACCCTCGTATTACCAGTATCGATTTGATCGGACATAGTATGGGTGGACTGGTTTCACGCAGTGCGCTTTTCTATGGCAAACAAAATCTACATCAATGGGTACATATGGTAGAAAATCTCGTATGTATCGGTTCCCCACATCACGGTGCCGTACTGGAACGATTTGGTTTTGTCTTACAAGACAAATTAGGGGCATTCCCTTTTATCAGCCTGATCGGTCAATTAGTAAATGTACGCAGTAATGGGATACTCGATCTACGATATGGTAGTGTTCGTGATGATGACTGGGAACATAATGATGCGCGTATCGGCTTCGCGGATGACAATCGTAAACCTGCACCATTACCATCTCATATCAACACATTCCTGATTGCTGGAACATTAGAATTTGAGAAAGTTAAAAATAAAGCACTTAAAGTGATAGGTGATTATCTCGTCAGTGTTAAAAGTGCTCTTGGTGAACATCCGAACCCTCGTTTTCAGCTTAAATTACCAGATACACATAAAGCTGTTTTCTATGGTTTGAATCATTTTGAAATTCAATACCATTCGAGTGTTGCTGAGCAAATCACGAGATGGCTTTATCCAGAAGTTGGAGAAGTCGTTGAAGAAGGTGTTCAAACACATATGATTAATGTACCCAACAATTATACCTTTGATGATTTAGAAGGGATTGTTGAGACATAAAAGTAAAAAAAGCTCAGCTGTATAGCTGAGCTTTTTTTAGATTTTTGAGATTAAATATTCAGATTAATTTTGTTTAACTGTAATTCTAATCATAAAATTCACTGTATCTTAGGTAAAAAAAATCTAAATTTAGAGCATTACTCCTCATAATCGCTGCAATCAATTTTATTGTTTTTCAAATTTTCATCAGTTGTATAGCCAATTGTAAAATTTAAATTCAATAAATCTTCTTTTCTAAAAACCTTAGGAACAATATTCCAAACATTTTTTCCATTAGTGACAAAAACTAAATTAAATTCTGGTACTTTATTATTATTAGTATCAACTTGATACTCTACAGAAAATTCGTCTTTTTTCTTACCAACAATATTATATATACGTGGTTCATTTAATTTTTGATCACAAGCCTGATATATATATATCTTTTTTTTCAAAATCTTAATTATACTTTCATCACAATAACAACCACCTACTTCTAACTCTTTTATAATACCATCTTGATACTTAAATGGTTTTATTAAGCTCCGTTCCAAGCTATCAAAATTTAAATATGACTTTCTTAAATCTTTAATTTTTGAATTATTAAAATCACTTAGACATTTATAGTTTTCATAATTTGCTTCTTTTCCATTAAAATCACATTTTAAATTTCTATTTTTCAACCAAGAGCGTTGAGTATCAACAAGATACTTAACTTCGTTTTTATTATCACCAATATAGCTTTTTATATCAAAATATGTACTATTCAGTTGGTAATCCTCCCATAAATAACTGAATTTAAAAGTAGAGGTTAAGCAGCCATCAAAGGTGGTTTGCCTCCGTTAGCTTGATGTGGTCGTTCATGATTGTAGTGCCACAACCACTGTGTTGCATAATCTTGTACTTGCTCCAATGTATCGAACAAATGTTTGCTCACCCAACTATAACGCATTGTACGATTGTATCGTTCGATATAAGCATTTTGTTGTGGCTTGCCTGGTTGAATATATTCAATACGGATACCATGCTCAGCTGCCCAACGTACGAATTCGTGGCTGATAAATTCAGGTCCATTGTCGCAGCGAATCACAAGCGGTTTGTCTCTCCATTCGAGCAATTGGTTAAGTGTACGAATGACGCGCAGTGCAGGCAGTGAAAAACCTGCTTCAATCACTAAACCCTCACGTCGATAGTCGTCAATTACGTTAAGCAAACGGTAACTTCGTCCATCACTTAACTGATCATGCATAAAATCCAATGACCATACTTGATTTGGATGAGTTGGTTCCTTCAATGGTTCAGGTACATGTCGTTTTAATCGTCTTCTTGGTTTGATCCGCAGATTCAATGCCAGCTCACAGTAAATACGGTAAACACGCTTATGATTCCAACCACACTTCTCAACATGGCGTAGATAAGAGAAGCATAGCCCGAAGCCCCAATCTGTATTTTCTTCGGTGAGTTCAATCAATTGTTCTGCAATCAGTGCATTGTCATCGTTCAATTTGGGCTGATAACGGTAGCAGGTTTCACTGATACTAAATGCACGGCAGGCCAAACGAATACTGACGGCATGATCACCAACGGCTTGTTGTGCCATCTGACGACGACAAGATGGCTTTACCACTTTTTTGACATGGCTTCCTGAATGATTTCAGCTTTAAGCCGCTCTTCAGCATACATCTTTTTTAGCTTGGCATTTTCGGCTTCTAGTTCTTTCAATCGAGTAATTAATGAGGCATCCATGCCGCCATATTTAGCCCGCCATTTGTAAAAAGTCGCATTACTCATACCATGTTCACGGCAAAGGGTGGCAACAGGCGTGCCAGACTCCGCTTGTTTCAAAATAGACATAATCTGACTGTCAGTAAATTTAGATGTTTTCATGCAGAATCTCCTGCTTTGATCTTAAGAGAAAATTCTACTTTTACATCCTTTTATTTTTAGGGGGGATTACCAGTCCAATACTAAATCTCCAGCATTTTTCTTAAAAAATATTTTTTGCTTTTGATAATATGGAGCACCCGTATAATTATCAGCTAAATAATAGATTCCCGATTTAAAATTCTTTGATTCAGCCTGTTTAGTTGCATATCCATTTTTTATAAAATCAATCCCTCCCAAGGCGAGGTTAACTTTATCAATATTTAAACTCAACTCACTACTATTATTTTTATCCGCTTTAGCTTCTGCCCATCCAATTTGAACATCTTCACTATAAACATTTTTATAATATAAGGTAAAATTACCATTATTATCTTTTATATAAAATTCATCATATGCAGGATCAAGTCTTTTAAAGAGATAATTATCCATCTTTTTTGTAGGTGTAAAATTCTTACACTTTCCTAACTTTTCACAGATTTGATATGAAAAATAAAGTTTTGTGTTACTTGATTTAGGCTGATCAGCTTCAGTTGTACATGCATACGTTAAACTAATTAAAAATACAAGAAATAATCTGCTCATCATTGCATAGTCTCTATGTGCATAGCACCTTCACCAGCTACATCTGCTAAAATAAAATATATTGAAACATTTGATACTTAATTTTGAACATCAACTGTTTTACGTAATTTAATATCAAATATTTTAGTTAAATATAATTAATAGTAATACATACCATCTTACACCTAATCTTATTACTTAAATAAGATTAGGTGTAAATAATATTATTCTCATATCAAGTACTTAGTCTCTCTAATTTATAAAAGTAAAAAAACTTACCACTCTTGCTATAAAGTTAAAGAGTTAATATAGTAAAAAACAACCTTAGTCATAACTCTGGAATTTCTTTAAAATAAATTTTTTCCTTATCAGAACAAACGCTATAGAACATGCCTGAATAATTATTCTTCGGATCTAAATCTTTCATATAACTTTTACAATCAAGTAAAAGCTGCTTATTTTTCTTTATAAAAGTTAATTTTTGATATTGTTTGAAAGAGTAACCATCATAGAAGTCATTAATTATATACATATCTTTTCTATAGTTTCTCGAGGGAACATAATTAGAGTTATCACCA